>JAZNZG010000229.1:0-3994 GCA_045594825.1 Faecousia sp.
CGTTTCCTGGGCTGGACACTGACCAATACGGACATTAGCAAGTGGCGTTGTGCCAGTGCCGACGGTACCACCCTGGAGTGGCTCACGGAGAAAGCGGCAGCCGAAAAGGGTTATACCAAGCATCTGTATGCTGTGGGTACGACCTATAACCGCATTGCCCGCATCGACAAGGCTGCCAGCTATCGCATGGTGGCCCAGTGGGAGGAGCAGAGCATCGAAGCACCTGTCGTGAGCATTACAAACCGTGCCAGCGACGGCAAACCGGTGCTGACCTGGAACGCTGTGGAGCATGCGGCAGCATACAAGGTCTACCGCTCTGTGGACGGCGGCGAAACCTACACACTGCTGAAGACTATGTCCGGCACCAAGCTGACCAACACCTCCACAACGGCAGGCACCACCTACTATTACAAGGTGCGTGCGTTGACAGCCGATGGCATTGCAAGCGATGACAGCAATATCGTAAGCCGTACCTGTGACCTGGCTCAGCCCGTAGTCAGCGTTTCCAATATTGCTTCCTCCGGTAAGGTGAAGGTGTCCTGGAGTGCCGTGGCCGGTGCCACCAAGTACACCCTGTACATTTATAACAGCGACGGCACACTGCTGAAAAAGACCTCCACCACCGGCACCGTCATTAACCACACTTCTGCTGTGACAGGTGAAACCTACACCTACAAGGTCAGAGCCCTGTGCAGCGTCGCAAATGCAGCCTCGGCCTACTCCGCAACAAAGGACCGCACCTGCGACCTGCCCCGCCCCGTTGTGACGGTGAGCCTGAACAGCAAGGGCAAGCCTGTGATCGATTGGGCAGATATTGCCGGAGCTGTGAAGTATACGGTATATATCTATAATGCGGACGGAAGTCTTTTGAAAACGGCTACCGCCAGCGGCAGCAAGCTGACCCACACCTCCGCTGTGGCAGGCACTACCTACAAGTACCGTGTGGTGGCAGTTCACTCCGTTACCTCCGCCAATTCCGCAAAGTCTACCACCGTGTCCGTGACTTCCAAATAATCACATCAAAAAATCCCCCACCGCTCGGTGGGGGATTTTTGATGTGTGTAATTAAGCAGCCAGCTCAACAGAAGTAACGTGGGGCTGTGCGTTTTCGTACCAGTACAGGAAGCCTTCAATATTGATGACATCGCCAACATTCAGAGCTTCAATAGCCTGGTAAACTGCGGAATCGGAACCGGTACCGATCATGTAAGCATTGACGGTGAAGGTGTAGACCTGATCGCCGTAAGCAACATTGAAGTACAGGTCGTCGCCCTGGGAGCCGGAGCCGTCCCACTTGTACAGGAAAGCGACCTCGTTGCCCTCGGGATCGGTGGAGGGAGCAACGGTCAGACCCTGCATGGAAACCAGCTGGTTCATGTGGTCAGCCAGAGCGTCGGTGCCCAGCAGCTCGGTAACATCGGTAGCGGTTGCAATGTAGTTGCCTTCCAGGATCTCGTAGGCGGCGTCGGTGATCTCAACTTCGCCGGCCCACTCAGACTTGTAGCCGGAAACACGGATCTTGGTGCCGGGAACGAATGCAGCGGCATCTTCCTCAGAGCAAGCCAGGTCGTAGATGTAGTATGCACCGTCTTCAGCCTGAGTGTACAGCTGTACGCAGCCATCCCACCAGGACTCAACAGCCTGAACATAGGTCTCGACGACAACTTCGGTGTCCAGCTCAGCAGCGGCATACTCGGCGTAGGTCATAACGGCAACTTCTTCAACGGGCTCTTCAGCGGGCTCTTCAGCGGGCTCGTCAGCGGGCTCGTCAGCGGGCTCCTCAACAGCGGGAGCGTCAGCAACGGGAGCATCGGCAGCGGGCTCGTCGGCAACATCTTTATTGCCTGCACAGGCAGCCAGGGACAGGACCATGACCAGAGCCAGCAACATAGCAATCAGTTTCTTCATTTTAGATTTCTCCTTTTTTTGTAATATGCCTTGCGGCGATACAGCTACTATTATACAACCTATTTTATAAAAATCAATGGGGTTTTTTCTTGCTTTTTACCCAATTGTAAACCACATAGGCAATAATCAAAACCCAAACGCAGCCAAGACCCCAAAGCAGTGCCTTGGATGCTGTGGGCAGAGGGCCAAGGTCTGCCTTGCCGTCAACGCCACCGATCTGATCCAGACGGTACAGAGAGGTCACATCAGAGAATAATGCTTCCATGTAGCTTTCGTCCACCGTCTGCTTACGGCGAATGGATTTTGTAACATTTTCGATCATCTGCCCGGCGGCATCACGCAAAGAGGCGGAGCCGTTGAATACCGGGGTAACGAAGGTGTTGCCGATATTCTCCATGAGAAGCTGGGAGGCTTCGATCTTCACATGGTAATAGAAGTCGTTGTCCTCACCTTTTCGGGCCAGGTAGTCCTGATATTCCCCGCTTTGCTGTGCCTTGGAGGTAACGGGAAGATAACCCTCTGTCTGGGAGTAGGCGATCTGCACATCGTTTGTCAGCATATACTGGGCGAACAGCCAGGAGGCCAAAACCTCCTGCGGGTCGTCCTTGTTAAAGATACACATGGACGGGCCCTGGGAGATCATTTGGGGATTCTCCGGGTCAAACTGGGGGATGGGCATGACCACGGTCTCGAAATCCACCAGCTTGTCCTCGGCAATGTCGAGGAGGGGGGCATCCGAGCCCATCCAGGTAGCACCGGCGGTGGAGTCAATGGCGAAAATGCACTGACCGGCGTTGAGGAAGTTTGCCGGATAGCTGGAGATCTTGAAGGTGGAAAACGCTCCGGTCTTTACATGGTCGGCGATGGTGTACAGCAGTTCTTCCGTGGTTTCATTGAAGATCTGGATCTCACCGGTGCCGGTGGCGTAGCCGGCATTCTTCTGCCGGAGCATCTGGATCATCATATTGTCCGTGGATTTGTAGATGAAGGGGATCATCACATTTTGTCCGTTTACCAGATAGTTGCCGTCTTCGTCCTTGGCGGTGGCGGCATCAGATACTTCCCATATAAAATCCCAGGTCAGGGCTTCGGGGAGCTGATAGCCCAGCTTTTCCACATAGGTCTTGTTGATATAGCAGGCTTCCGTGGAACGCATATAAGGAATGGCATAGTGGACGCCGCCGATGATGCACTCGTCCAAAAACTGCACAATGATCTCATCTTCCGTGGGGGAGTCGAACAGCACCTCGCTGCCGCCGAGACCGTACTTTTTATCCCGGAACAGCTCGTCCAGGGGGACAACGGTGTCGTTACCGGTCATGTAAGTGGCGATGTGGTCGGGGTAGGTGATGCACACATTGGGGGTGGTGCCCGTGGCGATGTTGGTAATAACATCGTTATAGATGCGGCCGTAGTCGGTGTACAGCACCAGCTTTACGGTGATGTTGGGGTACAACTCCTGAAAATCCGCGATGGCCTGGTTATAGATGGCCACCTGGGTGGCGTTGGTGTCGTTTTTGGCCCAAAAGGTGATCTCGAAATTGCGGGCGGTATCAAATTCCTCCGGCACTTCAAAGCTGGCCATATCCCTGGAGCCGTGGCAGCCCGTGAAAAGACCGCACACCAGCACCAGGAGCAGGAGTATGGAAATGAACTTTTTCTTCCCTTTGTACCTCCTCTTGCCACGCCTGCCATGATCTTGTTCCGGAACATGAGGAACAGGATGATCAGCGGTACGGAAATGACCACCACGGCGGCCATCATGGCGGGGATATTTTCCCGGCCGAAGCCGTTTTCCCGGATGGACTGGATGCCGTTGCTCACCAGGAAGAAGGCTTCGTCATCGGTGATGAGCCGGGGCCACACATAGGAGTTCCAGCATTCAATGACCTTCAAAATGGTGACGGTGATGATGGTGGGCCTGCAGATGGGCACCATGACTTTCAAAAGGTATTTCATATCGGAGGTGCCGTCCACCTTGGCGGCGTAGTACAGCTCGTCGGGGATCTGGGCGAAGTTTTCCCGCAGAAGATAAATGTAGAATACGGAAGTGACGGAGGGCAGGATCAGACCCATAAAGCTGTTC
>JAZNZG010000230.1:0-3364 GCA_045594825.1 Faecousia sp.
GCCTGCCGCCAATCCTGCATACACCAGGATCTTCCACCATGTCTTTCGTCCGTACCGATTCCGCAAAAGGCAAAAGATCACGGACATCGCCGCCACTACCGCCGCAAGGGTTTTCAGCGGCAGGCGGTAAACCTCCAGCAACATATCATGAAAAGCAGCCATAGCTCACCCGTTAAGGACAGGCCAATTCCGGTCCTTTTCGCTTAAAATCAACTTCGTGCCATCGGCCAAGCTGTCACCGACCACTTCAGGCCACCGGATGCCGATGGCAGGGTCATTCCACGCCAGCCCGCCTTCATCGTTGGGGTGATAAAAGTCTGTGACCTTATAACAAAATTCTGCTGTTTCACTTAGGACCAAAAAGCCATGGGCAAATCCAGGAGAAACATAAAATTGCTTTTTATTGGTTTCTGTCAGTTCCACACCATACCACTTTCCGTAGGTTTCAGAACCGGGCCGCAGGTCTACTGCCACATCAAAGACCCGGCCTTTAATGACCCGAACCAGCTTTCCCTGGGGGTATTCCTTTTGGAAGTGCAGACCCCGCAGTACACCCTTAACCGACATTGACTGGTTGTCCTGGACAAATACCATGTCCAGGCCTGCCTCCTCCATGTCCTTTTGGTTATAGGTTTCCATGAAATAGCCCCGCTGATCTTCATGGACTTTAGGTTGTATAATATAAAGCCCCTCAATCGGACATTTGGTGATTTGAATCTTGCCCATGTTTATTCCTCAATTTCCTTTAAATAACGGCTTAGTGCGTCCTGCCAGGCAGGCAGCAGAGTAAAGCCCTGTTGCTGCAGCTTCGATTTATCCAGACGGCTGTTAAAGGGACGGGCAGCCTTGCTCAACCCATATTCCGCTGTGGTTACCGGGATAACCTTGGTAGTATACTCCGCCTGACGGAAGATCTCGCAGGCAAAATCATACCAGCTAATATAACCGCCCTCATTGGTTGCATGGTAGTAACCGTACCGGTCAGTTTCAATCATGTCCACCAGCAGTCTTGCCAGGTCTGCCGTGTATGTGGGTGTGCCGATTTGGTCGTTTACAACACGAAGGGTATCATACTTTTTCCCCAACTGAAGCATGGTTTTTATGAAATTTTTACCGTTGCGTCCAAAGACCCATGCAATACGGACGATAAAGAACTTCTGCAGATTTTGGGAAACCGCAAGTTCTCCGTCCAGCTTCGTTTGTCCATAAACATTCAGGGGGGCATACGACTTGCAATCCGGCTTCCAGGGATCGGTCCCCTGTCCGTCGAACACATAGTCCGTTGAAATATACATCAGCTTGCAGCCTTGTTTTTTGCAGCTGTTGACAATATTCTGTGTACCGGTGACGTTGATCCTGCGGACCGTTTCTTCCATTTCCTCGGCAAGATCCACCGCCGTCCATGCCGCACAATGGATCACCGCGTCGGGTGCTATTTGGGAGATGGTCATTTCCACGGCACGTTGGTCCGTAATATCCAGCACCACATCGCAGTCGCCTTGAATGTCCGAGCCTATGGCGTGATGGCCCCGGCAGGACAGTTCTTTCATCACATCGTAACCCAACTGACCGCCAACGCCCGTTACAAAAACCTTCATAGCCGCTCCTTATCGATTGTCATACATTTTCTCATAATAATCCCGGTATTCCCCGGAAATAATGGTTTGCCACCAGGTGCGGTTTTCCAAATACCACCGGATCGTTTTTTGAATGCCCTCCGCAAAAGTGGTTTTCGGCAGCCAACCAAGCTCATTGTGGATCTTCGTGGGGTCGATGGCATAACGCATATCGTGACCCTTTCGGTCTGTCACAAATGTTATCAAGCTTTCCGGCTTATTCAACATCCTGCAAATGGTTTTTACAATGTCAATATTACGCATCTCATTATGTCCGCCGATGTTATAAACCTGGCCCACGCGGCCTTTGTGCAGGATCAGATCGATAGCTGCACAATGATCCTCCACATACAGCCAGTCCCGGACATTTTCACCCTTGCCGTACACCGGCAGGGGTTTATCATTCAGTGCATTGGCAATCATCAACGGGATCAGCTTTTCCGGAAAATGATAGGGGCCATAGTTATTGGAACAGCGGGAAATGGTTACCGGAAGGCCGTAAGTACGGTGATAGGCCAACACCAAAAGGTCCGCACTTGCCTTGGATGCAGAGTAGGGAGAACTGGTGTGAATGGGCGTTTCTTCTGTGAAAAGCAAATCCGGACGGTCCAGCGGCAAGTCGCCGTAGACCTCGTCTGTGGATACCTGGTGATAGCGGCTAATTCCGTACTTGCGGCAGGCATCCATCAGTACCTGTGTGCCCAAAATATTCGTCCGCAGGAACACCTCGGGATCGTCAATAGATCGATCTACATGGGATTCGGCTGCAAAATTCACCACCATTTGGGGCTGCTCTTCCTGAAAGAGCCGGTACACACCCTCCCGGTCACAAATATCCAGCTTGGTAAAGCGAAAATTGGGGGCATCCATCACCGGTGCCAATGTGGACAAATTGCCGGCATAGGTCAGCTTGTCCAGACAAACGATCCGGTATTGCGGATACTTTTTCAGCATGTAAAAAATAAAATTGCTTCCAATAAAGCCGGCACCGCCGGTAACAATGATGGTCATAGCTATCACCTGTCGATGTATTTTCCGTCCAGCACGTCCTTCAAATACTGGCCGTATTGATTCTTTTTCATAAGCTCATATACCGCCAGCACTTCCTCGCGGCCGATCCAGCCGTTGCTGTAAGCGATCTCTTCCAGGCAGCCGATCTTTCGGTGCTGGTGGGCCTCCACCGTACGGACAAAATTGGTTGCCTCCAGCAGGCTTTCGTGGGTGCCGGTATCCAACCAGATAAAGCCCTGTCCCAACAATTCCACATTTAATTCGCCCTGCTCCAGATACATTCTGTTCAGGTCGGTGATCTCCAGTTCTCCACGCTTGGAGGGTTTTAGGCTTTTGGCGTATTCCACCACTCGATTGTCGTAGAAATACACGCCGGTAACGCAGTAATTGCTTTTAGGGCATGCAGGCTTTTCCTCAATGGAGACTGCCCGGCCATACTGGTCAAATTCCACAATGCCAAACCGCTCCGGATCATCCACATAATAACCGAAGACTGTGGCTCCCCGGCCATTTTCTGCATTGGCAACAGCCGTCGTAAGCCGTTCCTTTAAGCCGTGACCTGCAAAAATATTGTCGCCCAGAATCATGGCTACCGAATCCTGCCCAATAAATTCCTCTCCAATAATAAATGCCTGTGCCAATCCGTCCGGACTGGGCTGTTCTGCGTAGGACAGTTGGATACCAAACCGGCTTCCGTCCCCCAGCAGGGCCTTAAACCGGGGCAGATCCTGGGGCGT
>JAZNZG010000231.1:0-4554 GCA_045594825.1 Faecousia sp.
TGAAGTAAAATAACTGTAACTGATTTTATTCCGTATAAGGAGTTCTCCATGGAAAAGAAAGATGTGATTTCGTTTTTTGATAACTGTGCCCCCTGGTGGGATCAGGATATCATTCGCAATGAGGGTAATATTGCAGCCATTTTGGACAACAGCGGTGTCAAAGCAGGCGTCCATGTTTTGGATGTGGCCTGCGGCACAGGTGTGCTGTTCCCCGATTATCTGAAACGGGAGGTCGCCTCCGTCACCGGCATCGACATTTCTCCCGAGATGGCGAAGATCGCTGCCTCCAAATTTCCCCAGGTCAATGTGATCTGCGGTGATGTGGAGACCCAGGAATTCAGTCAGAAGTTTGATGTGGTTATGGTCTATAACGCCTCCCCCACTTCCCTGACCCTGCCCACCTGATCAAGGTCCTGGCAGGTTTGGTAAAGCCCGGCGGCAGGCTGTCTGTTGCCCACGGTATGAGCCGTGCTGCACTTACCGACCACCATGCCGGCCGTGCCAGCAATGTGTCCATCGATCTGCTCCATGAGCAGGAGCTGGCTGCTCTGTTCACCCCTTACTTTGAGGTGGATACCGTGATCTCCAACGACCGGATGTACCAGGTAGCCGGCACCCGTCGGGAGGGCGAGCTTCACTCCCATGGCGGTCACAGCCATGTGCATGCCCATGACCATGGTCACGCCCACGATCACGGTCACTCCCAAAGCGGCACGCCCATGGAAGAGATGCTGGCACTGATGAAATACATGGTCCGACACAACGACGCCCACGCCCAGGAGCTGGCAGAATTTGCCGGTCAATTGAAGGATGCCGACAAGGACCGGG
The DNA here is from genome assembly GCA_045594825.1 of Faecousia sp. GTDB lineage: Bacteria > Bacillota > Clostridia > Oscillospirales > Oscillospiraceae > Faecousia. The sequence continues at coordinate 829 of JAZNZG010000231.1, forward strand.
ACTACCAAAACATCATGGATGCCGTCGCGGACTTCGATATGGTCAATGCCAGACTGGCCGCCATACTGGAGGACCTTCTGTCGGAAGAATTGTAACGCATTTGCTTGCAAATGCAGCTATCATATGGTAAAATATGGGTGTTGTATAAGCTCATGATACGGGTGAGCGTTTCTACCAACCACCGTAAATGGTTGACTACATGAATTGTAGTCAACCATACTTTTTTGGAGGTTCCTATGAAGTTTGATGTCATTATTATCGGTGCAGGCCCCGGCGGCATTTTTTCGGCCTATGAACTGGTGCAGCACCGTCCGGATCTGAAGATCGCGGTTTTTGAGGCCGGACACCCTTTACATAAGCGTCGCTGCCCCATTGATGGAGAAAAGATCAAAAGCTGTATTAGCTGCCAAAGCTGCTCCATTATGAGCGGCTTCGGCGGTGCCGGTGCTTTCTCCGACGGAAAATATAATATTACCAACGATTTCGGCGGCACGCTGTATGAGTACATCGGCAAAAAGCAGGCTCTGGAACTGATGCAGTATGTGGACCGGATCAACATGCGTTTTGGCGGCGAAGGAACAAAGCTTTATACCACTGCCGCCACCCGGTTCAAAAAAGAGTGTATTCAGCACGACCTGCATTTGCTGGACGCCTCTGTGCGGCATTTGGGAACGGATATTAACTACATCGTGCTGGAGAATCTGTATAACGAACTGAAGGACAAGGTCACCTTCTTCTTCAATTCCCCTGTGGATTCTGTGGCTGTGGGTGATGAAGGTTATATCATCCGATGCAAGGGCCAGCTGTATACCTGCCACAAGTGCATTGTTTCCGTTGGCCGCAGCGGCAGCAAGTGGATGGAGCAGGTCTGCAAGGAGCTGAATATTCCCACCAAGTCTAACCGTGTGGACCTGGGTGTCCGTGTGGAGTTGCCTGCGGAAGTGTTCTCCCATATCACCGACGAATTGTACGAAAGCAAGATCGTTTACCGCACCCAAAAATACGGTGACCGTGTCCGCACCTTCTGTATGAATCCCAAGGGTGCTGTGGTTACGGAAAACACCAACGGCATCATTACCGTCAACGGCCACAGCTATGAAGACCCCAAGCTGCAAACCGGCAACACCAATTTTGCACTGCTGGTCTCCAAGCATTTTTCCGAGCCCTTTAAGGACTCCAACGGTTACGGCGAGTCCATCGCCCGACTCAGCAATATGTTGGGCGGTGGTGTGATCGTGCAGCGTTTCGGTGACCTGATCCGCGGACGGCGTTCCAGCGAAAAGCGAATGATGGACGCTTTTGTTACCCCCACCTTGAAGGCAACGCCGGGCGATCTGAGTTTGGTCCTGCCCAAGCGGATTTTGGACGGCATTATTGAAATGATCTATGCTCTGGATAAGGTTGCCCCCGGAACCGCAAACGACGACACCCTGCTTTACGGTGTAGAGGTTAAATTCTACAACATGGAAGTTGCCCTGGATGAGAATTTGCAAACCTGCTATAAGGATCTGTATGTCATCGGTGACGGCAGCGGCATTACCCACTCCCTTTCCCACGCCTCTGCCAGCGGTGTTTATGTGGCACGGCGTATTCTCCAAATGTGATATTCAAAGCGTCACCCCCGCTGCACCAGCAACGGGGGTGTGTTTTATTTTACTGTCTTCGGTGACGGTTTTCTGTTCCATACATAACCGGCAGCAGCACCCACCAGGCCGCCCACGATGTGGGCCATGTTGGAAATATTGTCCTGCACGAAAATGCCCTGCAGGATCTGCTGGCCGATATAAATAACGAACACCAAAACAAAGGTCAGGGGAATATCTCCGTTTTTAAACTGGGTAAAGGAGGACAGCAGGATAAACGCAAACACCACACCGCTGGCTCCGCAAAGTCCTACGCCCGCAAAGAGAAGGCTGTTGATCAGTGCCGTTACCAGAGCTGTTACCGCCATGATCATCAGCAGCACTTTGGGACCGTACTTTTCTTCCAGCATGGGGCCCAACAGCAGCAAATAGGCGGCATTTCCAATAAAATGCTCCCAGCCGCTATGTCCAAAAATGTGGGTGAACAGCCGCAGATATGTAAGGGGATTTGTAAAGGAAGACCGATAGGTCATAAACAGCAGTTGCGTGATCGCTCCGCCGCTGACCATTCCCAGCACCGTCACCGCCAGGCAGATGACCGCAAAGGTCAGCACCACCGGAGAGTTATATTTGATCCGGATCCTTTTTTTCATGGCTGCACCTCCGTTTTTCGATTATTATAAACGATTCCTCCCGGGAAAGCAACCGCTCCCCGTTCTCATACAAAAACAAAATTTCCCCATTCCATTTGGCGGATAATGTGCTATAATTTAAGAAGAAAGAACACGCCTGGAGGATGCTATGGATCGCAGAAATACATATTTTCTCCAAATACTGTCCGCTGCCCTGAAAGGTGAACAGGCAGCCCTGAACCCCCCGCTGACAGCCGAGGACTGGCAATGGATTGCACAGCAGGCACAGCGGCATAAGGTGCTGCCTTTGATCTGCCAGGCAGCCCGGGACACCGTTCCTCCCCAGCTGAAAGCATCCCTGCGGCGGCAGGTGGCAGAGCAAATGCTGAAGACCCATACATTTTTGCAGCTGAACCGCCATCTGTGTGAAGCCGGCTTGACACCTCTTGTGGTGAAAGGCATCGTCTGCCGGGAATTGTATCCGGAGCCGGATCTGCGTCAGTCCTCTGATGAAGATCTGCTGCTGCCACAGGAGCAGTTCAAAAAGGGCTGTGATGCCATGGAAGCCTTCGGCATGACCACCGACAGCACAGATCCCAACGCCGCCGAGCGGCCTTACCGTATGGCAGAAAATCCCCTGTATATCGAGCTGCATCGCAGCCTGTTCCCCTTGGATAGCGATGTGTTTGGCAATTGGAACCGGTTTTTTGAGGGCTGCTTTGACCGTGCCGTTACCTTAGATATAGCCGGAGAACAGGTGCTTACCCTGAACTGCACCGACCATCTGCTTTATTTGATCCTCCACGCCTTCAAGCACTTCCTCCACAGCGGTTTCGGCATCCGGCAGGTCTGCGATATTGTGATGTACGGCAAGGCTCATGCCGCTTCCGTGGACTGGCCCCAGCTGCTGGATCGCTGCTGCCAGGTCCATGCCCACTTGTTCACTGCGGCGATTTTCCGCATTGGTGAGCATTACCTGCATATTGACTGTCCTGCTCCTCTGAGGGGATTGCAGGTGGATGAAACAGCTCTTCTGGAAGATCTGCTTTCCGCCGGTATTTACGGCGGTGCAACAGAAAGCCGCAAGCACAGCAGCACCGTGACCCTGGGTGCGGCAGCCCACCGCGACAAGGAATCCGGAAGTTCCCTCCGCAGTGCCCTGTTCCCTCCGGCAAAGGTTTTATCCGACCGCTATCCTTACTTAAAACGCCACCAATGGCTGCTGCCGGTAGCCTGGGTCAGCCGTATGATCCGGTACGGCACGCGAAAAAACAACGGAGAAAATTCTGCATCGGAGGCTCTGAGGATCGGCAACCAGCGAGTGGCTCTGCTGCGGCAATACGGTGTGATCGAATAAAAAAACGGAACCTAAGGGCGGCCTCACATAGGGAGTTATACGCTCCAAATCGGATCTTTTTCCTCAATACTGCGGCAAAATGCCACGGCAGGCGTCAGCCTTGCCGTGGCATTTTATCTTGTCTTGTGAAAAAATCTCTCGCTTTGGAGTGCTT
>JAZNZG010000232.1:0-4033 GCA_045594825.1 Faecousia sp.
TTCGATCAGCTCAGCAGCAGATGCCTCGCTGCCGGACTCCTCCTCTACGGCCTTTACAATTGAAAGGTCAAAGGATTCGGCAAAGTAGGCAAAACCGTCGTGAAAGGTCACCAGCTCTCTACAGGAGAGGTTAGACAACGTTTCCTCGCCGTAGACCTGAAGCTTTCTCAACTCTATAAGAATGTCCGCCTCGTTTGCAGAGAAAACAGACGCATACTCTGGGTAAAGCTCCGTTAACCCACTGCAGATGTTTTTAACCATTATTTCCGCGTTCTCAGGGGAAAGCCAAATGTGGGGATCGGACTCATGTGTATGTTCTGCGTGGTCATGATGGTGGTCACCATCGTGTACATGTGCACCTGCAGAAGCATCGATCACAGTTTTGGATGTATCCAATACATCTTTCAGAAATTCCTCAAGTCCTGCACCGGATATGACAACCGCATCTGCAGATTCAGCCATACGCATTTGGGAAACCTGGAGCGTGTAATCATGCAGACAGGAAACTTCTTCCGTTACCAAACGACCGACAGTAATATCTGTGCCTTCGCAAAGTAAGGTGGTGAACTCGAAAACAGGCAGCGTGGTAGCGGCTACATCCACATGATCATGAACCACCGTGCATCCAAACAGAATGCAAATTATCAGTATCAAATTTAGAAATAATACGATCTTCTTCATGAGAATCATCCAAAACAAATAATATTTTCTATATATAGAATACCATATATGTCAAGAAAAAGGAGGCAGTAATCTGCCTCCTTATCTTAGTATTGAATTAGTGGTTCTCCATCCAGTCATTGACCTTGGTCTTGGCAAGACGCAGGATATCTTCTGTGGGGTAGGGAGAAGCCTCGCCACCGTGTACGTACAGGAAATACAGACCACCGGGAGTTTGGAACAGAATTTCTTCATAACCGGCGGGATCGCCGAAATAACCAACAGTGTACTTCTTGATCAGGGTGGCAGTCTCGGTATCGTACTCCTTCTTGCAAATGATCTTCTTCATGGAACGAACCTCCTTTCTGCACAATTAAGTTCCTACTCATTATACAGATTTGCCCTAAAAAATCAAGTAATATTAAATTTAAGCAGACATTTTTGGATAGTGCGGCTATTTATTTTGGAAAAATAAGATCATTTTGTATAGCATGTACAAATATTTTGAATTGTTTTTTATTATGGACGAAGCCTGCTGTTTTGTGATATGATAATCCAAAGGATGTGATAAATCATGAAGAATATCCCTGTTTTTGCTACAGAATATGGTGTGGGCAGTTTGATCGTTAAGGATGTGCCTTATACCGCAATCGCATATGTTAAGGTGGAATCGGCAAGCTTTCCCAAAGATTTTATTGAGGAATGTATCTCTTTTTGCAGAGCAGCCGGTGCAGAGGAGATCTATGCTACCGGCCATGAAATTTTGCAAAATTTTCCTGAACATACAGCAATTCTCCGCATGACCTGCTTGAAGCATGTTATACCGGAGACGGATGCTGCTTTGTTTCCGGTTACCGAGCAGACACTTCCACGATGGCTGGAGCTGTACCGTAAAAAGATGCGAAATGTTCCCAATGCGGCATACATGACTGATGCCGACGGAAAAGAAATGCTCAAACGCGGTGACGGGTATTTTATTCACAAGAACGGAACTCTGATGGGTATCGGCATCGCAGCTGGTGAAACCATCGATCTTGTAGCATCTGTACAGCAAGGAGCAGGCAGGGATATTGTGTGTGCACTCAATCATGCACTGTTTGGCGTGCGGATCATTTTGGATGTGGCTTCTACAAATGAGAAGGCGATCAACCTTTATGAAAGCCTGGGATTTATAAAGAGTGCTGAACTTTCAAAGTGGTATAAAATTTTTTGAACTGTCAAGGAAAAATACTTGACAAACCCTTTTCTCTGGTGTATGATATTGCAGGTGTCAAGGAAAAGACCTTGACATAGGAGGCCGATTATGGACGCATTACAGATGACATTACTTTTTGACTACTATGGCGAGCTCCTGACAGAACGCCAGCGTATGTGTTTCGATCTGCGTCATAATCAGGACCTGTCCCTGGCAGAAATTGCTGAGGAACTGCAGGTAAGCCGCCAGGGTGTGCATGATAATCTCAGCAGAGCAGAGGCACTGCTGCAGAACATGGAAGAGAAGACCGGCTGTGTTCGCCGAGATCTGGCATGCCGTAAGGCTGCAGCAAAGATCGGTCAGCTGGCAGAGGAACTGTTAAAACACGATAGTGAAGAGATTTCTAACCTGGCTTGTCAGATCATTGCACAGGTACAGGCTCTTGAGGAGTAATAATGGCATTTGAAGGATTGACCGAAAAAATTTCTGCTGCCTTCAAAAAGCTTAGGGGCAAAGGCCGCCTGAAGGAATCCGATGTTAAAGAGGCGATGCGTGAGATCCGCATGGCACTTTTGGAAGCGGATGTAAGCTATAAAGTTGTTAAGGACTTTACAAAGTCTGTTACAGAACGCTGTGTCGGCACAGATGTTTTGGAAGCTCTGAGCCCTGCACAGATGATTATTAAAATCGTGGATGAAGAGCTAACCAAACTGATGGGCTCTGATGCCAAGCATATTAACATTAATCCCAACGGACCGACGGTCATCATGCTCGTTGGCCTGCAGGGTGCAGGTAAGACTACCAACGGCAGTAAGCTTGCAGGGCTTATGAAGCGGCAGGGTAAACGGCCGTTGTTGGTTGCTTGTGATATTTACCGTCCGGCCGCCATTGAGCAGCTGAAGGTTTGCGGTGGCAAGCTGGAGATTCCGGTTTTTGAAAAAGGTCAAAACGACCCTGTACAGACCGCAAAGGAAGCTGTGACTTACGCCCGTCAACATGGTCATGACATGGTGTTCCTTGATACAGCGGGCCGTCTGCATGTGGACGAGGCTCTGATGGAAGAGCTGAAAAACATTAAAGCTGCTATAAAGCCTGACGAGATCATGCTTGTTGTGGATGCAATGACCGGTCAGGATGCTGTGAACGCAGCTCAGAGTTTTAACGAGTGGCTGGATATCGATTCCGTTATGCTCAGTAAGCTGGACGGCGATGCTAGAGGTGGTGCAGCATTGTCTGTGCGTGCCATCACAGGCAAACCCATTAAGTTTGCCGGCATTGGCGAAAAGCTTGAGGATATTGAAGCATTCCATCCTGACCGCATGGCATCCCGCATTTTAGGAATGGGCGATGTTCTGACCCTCATTGAAAAGGCTGAAAAGGCATACGATGCCAAGAAAGCAGCTGAGATGGAAGAACGGCTGAAGTCCAATAAGTTCACGCTGCAGGACTTCTATGACCAACTGGTACAGCTGAAATCCATGGGTCCTATGCAGGATATTCTTGCACAGATGCCTGGCGGTGCAAAGCTTAAGGGTGTTCAGATGGACGAAAAGGCCATGGCACGGACAGAAGCGATCATCCTTTCTATGACACCCAAAGAGCGTGAAAACCCCAACATCATAGCTGCCAGCCGCAAGAAGCGTATTGCTGCCGGTGCAGGTGTAAAGGTTGAGGATGTGAATCGGTTGCTGAAATCCTTTGATCAAATGAAATCCCTAATCAAGCAGTTTTCCGGCCCCGGTGCGGGGAAGAAAATGAAACGCATGAAGGGGATGGCCGGTATGGGCGGCTTTGGTGGCTTCCCCGGTTTTTAATGTAGTTCGCTGAAAGCAAAGAGCTTTGCGATATAGATGAAATTATTACTTGGAGGTGAAACTCATGGTTAAGATCAGACTGAGAAGAATGGGTGCAAAGAAGGCTCCTTACTACCGCATCGTTGTTGCTGATTCCCGCAGCCCCCGCGACGGCCGCTGCATCGAAGAAATCGGTACCTACAACCCCCTGACCGAGCCCGCAACTGTTACTGTCGATGTTGAAAAGGCTCAGACTTGGATCAAGAACGGCGCACAGCCCACTGATACCGTTCGCGGCCTGCTGAAGAAGGCTGGCGTGCTGTAATTGCTCAAAGGAGTTACACAATGAAAGAACTTTTGCTGTATATGGCAAAGAATCTGGTGG
>JAZNZG010000233.1:0-10986 GCA_045594825.1 Faecousia sp.
GGTCATAAAGCTGTTCCAGGGCCGATATGAGAATTTCCCAAAGCTGGTCCAGAATTTGAGCATTTCGGTAATCACCGCTTTCCAGCACCTGCTTTGACAAGTCGGAGGCCAAGCGGTCTTAGGAAGACAACAAAAGCAAGCAACTCCTTGGCTCACAGAACGACATGGCTACGATCCGACTTGGTCATAAAGCTGTTCCAGGGCCGATATGAGAATTTCCCAAAGCTGGTCCAGAATTTGAGCATTTCGGTAATCACCGCTTTCCAGCACCTGCTTTGACAGTCTATCCAGTCGCTGAGACAGCTGAATATCTTCCAAAAACGCATAAAGGGTTTTAACCTGCTGCTCCACACTGACAGCAGACTTAAACCCGCTGCGAAGTCGTACCAATGGTTCAACGATTAGACTTCTGGCAGCATTTAGGTCTGCCAGCAGACTAATGTCGCTGTCGGTCCATTTCTCACCTAAACCGGCAGGATGATTGGTCCATTCGGTTAACCATCTGCTGCCGTTAATATTCCAAAGAATGGAGTAATTTTCCAGCCTGTCGCACATAGAAAGATCCAATGGCGACAGAACAGACTTAAAATACCGCACAACATCCCGACGCTCAAATCCGCCAAGGGAAGCATCAACAGCAGATAACACCGTTGAAATTACGGATTTTTCCAATATATCCTCTGTGCCGGACTGATATGTAGGGATCTTGCACCGCTGGAATGTCATGCTCACAGCATTTTCATACACGCCAATATCCGAAACAACAACGCTGATGTCCCTGTAACGAACACCGGATTGCACAAGGTCCATGATCCGTTCTGCAGCAGCAGTGCATTCATCATGAAGTGATGGGGTTCTGTAAATATGAAGGACATCCTTTAAACGCTCATCATAACGGATGGATCCGTGAAACAACTTATCCCGCACTTTTGACAATCCGTCTTTTCTGGGCTGTACCGTTTTGACCTGCATATCAACACCAGCGTTGCGGGCAAATCTGTACAACTCAGATGCGGTATGGCCTGCTTTTTCAAATGCCGGATTCATCGAACCAATCTCGTCGCAGTTCAGACTGACCGTTATATTGGAGCAATTCAGGATCAAATGCTCCAATATCGCCATATGCTGCCGGGTGAAATCCGGGAAGCCATCAATATAAAAGACATGTTCCCGGGCAAAATCCGAAGTCTCCAGCTGCTCCAGCAGCCATGTCATTTGATCGGACGGATCTCTTTTGCCTAATTGGCACAGGCTGTCATAGGTTTCCAACAGCAACGACAGTTCCTCAAGTTTTTGAGCAAGGGCACCTTCCGTTAAACGGGAAGCATCCATTAAGTCTTTGGCACTTATGCAGCAGCGTTTAAATTCGTCCACCGCATCCACAAGGCTTTCCAAAAATTCCGGCTGTGTTTCTAGGGCAGCATAAGCCTTCAATCTACCATGGAGATGTCTTGCCGCAGAGGCCATTGCGGCAACGCGGCCGCCATTATCCAGGCATTCTTCCACACCGTGACCAACAGAATCGGCAACACGGCGATAAAGACGAGTAAAGGAAAGAACTTCAGCAAAACGACTTGCGGTATCACCAGCAACAGCGGAAAGTCTGCGTTCCGTATCATGGCTGATTAGTTCCGGCACCATTAAAATCCGGCCGCCTTGCTCTGCAGAAACATCTCCTGCTATCATGTTAAGGATCACGTTCCGGTTAGCAATCCAATCCGTACCCAGCAAAATCGTCAGCATTTTCCTTTCCTCCTCTCTTTTTTCTATATTATAACACATTGTATATACAAATTACAGTTTAATCTTTATGGAAAAATAAATTTTCCAGCTTCCCCAGTCTGTCAAGGAAATAAAAACGCAGTTCATACCCCTCATCGTTTGAAAGTGACTCCGTAAGCTCTTTACTAAAACCAAAGGAAACGGCAACATTTTCAAAATCCTCTGTGCTGCAAGGCATGCATAACGACGGAAATGTTACGCACCACCAATTCTGTCCCGCTCCTTCTCCTATGCAGACTTTGAGCGTTTGGTAGACACCGGCAGGCAGCGAAAATGTATCGTATGCTCTTGTATCAAAAGTTTCTTCTTCGACAGAAACCTGAACACTCTCATAACTGCCACTATCTTTCAGAACATCCTGTGCTTTTTCCATGATTTCTTCCGTGTTGGTTTTGAGAAATACCAGTGCTTCATTCGGGTCTTTCATTGTTTTCATAACAGGATCCAGATACGCAACAATTGCATCCTTGACCATAAGTTTCATCTGTTGATCTTCCTGCGTGTCAGAATTGGCAACAACATGAAGACGGATCAAATTATCACGCAGATACTTTTTTTCCTGCAGCAGTTCTCCCGGCTGTATAAAATAAGCAAGAATTAACAGAACAATTCCAATTTTCAACAATTTACGCATATAAAACACCGTCCATACTGAATTATCTCAAGTATGGACGGTATAATGCATATTTATACAGGTTTGGCAATAAATACCGCAGGATAGTTGTCCTTCAGCATATTGCAGATCACAGCCGCAAACTCAAAATTGGGAACGATGGCAAATACAGCTGAGCCGGAGCCAGTCATTTGCTGAGCCAATGAGCCATAAGAATTGAAGATGGATTTGATATAATTCAGCTCAAGGTGATCCCGGGTTACAATGGGATCAAATACATTCCATATATTTTCTGCAACTTTTCCAAGATCACCGGACAGGAGTGCACTTTCCATGGCCATATGATTGGGCCGCTTTGGAATTTCAGCTTCGTCTATCTTTTTATACAGTTCCGGAGTTGAACAAGAGAATTCAGGCTTGCAGATAACAAAGCAGCAATCCGGCATATCAGAAAGCTTACGCAGCTTCTCTCCCCTGCCCTCCACCATTGCTGTTCCACAGACAGTGCAGAACGGAACATCACTGCCAATTTGGCTGCCCAATTCCGCCAAAGCAAAAATGGACAGCGGATTACCGTAATGCCTGTTCAATGCTCTCAGCACAGCAGCTGCGTCCGCACTGCCGCCGCCAAGACCAGCTTCCATAGGGATTCTCTTGGTAATGCGGATCTCAATGCCGTCCGGGTCTTTCCCCAAAGCGTCACAGAAAACCTTTGCAGCTTTCCAGGCAAGATTATGCTCATCTGTAGGAACATCAGGATTGCTGCAAAGCAGTTTCCATTCCTTCCCGGTGCCAATGTCGATTTCAATATCATCACGAACGGAAATCGTCTGCATGATGCTTTTCAAATCATGGTAGCCATCAGGCCTTTTGTCAAGGACATCCAAAGTTAGATTCAGTTTGGCAAACGCTCCCTCATATAGTGTTGTCATGAAATAGCACACCTCCGTATTTTTTCTTAATTATAACGAATGACTGCAGAATTTGCAATCCATAAATTATGTGCATAGAATCAAGCCGTTTGGAAAAGATAGCAATATCCAGTAAAATGAATGGAGGTATTACTTTGGATACTATCGCATTGATTCTCTCAATCATCGGTTCCATTAACTGGGGCCTTGTCAGTCTGTTTCAATTTGACTTGGTGGCATGGATCTTTGGCGGTCAGAGTGCTGTGTTCAGCCGGATCATATACGGCATCGTAGGTTTGGCAGGACTTTGGTGCATTACTCTGCTGTTTCGCAAGAACCGTCCATGTGTTGACGGCGAATAAAAGAAAAGCGGCAACATGTTTTTGCATGTTGCCGCTATCTTCTTTTAATAAACCCGCACCAGGCATCTAAAGGTCTCACCATTATAAGTGGCAACGACCTCAGCACTGCCGGAAGCAACAGCCTTAACTGTTCCGTCGCTGACAACGCAGCAGCTTCCGTTCTCAACGCTCCAGGTTACATCGCTGATCTCTTCACCGTTGGCATCCAAAAGTGCGAGAATAAAGCTCTCGCCCACGCTCAAAGAGACATCGGTATTGCTGACACCTATGATGTTTTTCAGTGTATAGGGTCCGGGAGCCGCACCGGCTACGGTTTCGGTATTCGTATCCGATTCAGAAGTGAATTCACAGGACACACTGCAAAGGACGGTCTGTCCTTTATATGTGCCTTGGATCACAGCCGTTCCTTCACCAACTGCCGTAACAACGCCGTCATCCACAACTGCAACCTGTTCATTATCAGATGTCCATGTGATCTCATTCAGAGGCAGTTCGCCGGAGTAGATGGCATGAGCCGTTCCGGCATTTTCAAAGATTACATTCTCAATGTCCAGTACAAATGGTTCAGCAACGGTCACAATGCATTCAGCGGCAACATCACCACAAGACACGGTAATCACCGCTTCACCGTAATTGATGGCTGTGATATTACCGGTTGTATCAACAGTAGCAACAGTTTCATCGCTGGTTGCAAAAATCAGGTCATCCGTGGTGTCAGCAGGGGTCAAAACCGCACTCAGTACCAACTGTTCTCCAATCTCATAAAGGTAAACTTCACTGCTGTCAAGTTCAATGCCTTCACAAATGATTTCCGGATCAGTAGCAGGTTCAGCTTCATATTCAACAGCGGGAGGTGTCTGTTCAGCAGCCTCATTTCCGGCTTTCGTAGGAATAAAGAACTTAATAATGATGTAACCTACCACCAATAAAATCGCCAGCAGCAGTAAAAAAATGGTAATAATCAGGCCTTTATTGGCAGAGTCTTTACTGTTTTTTCCGGCTTTCTTTACAGGTTTCTGCGTGCTGTTGTGAACAGGTGCTTGTTTTCCGGCATTACGCTTGCGGACATTGGATTTAGAAAAACGGCCTCCCTTGACATACTGATATGTACCGGCTGTACGGGGAGATGCCCCGTCATCTACAACAACCGCTGCATCAGCAGGACGGACACATCCGCAGATCGGACACTGGGTAGCTGTTTCCGGGTAAGATGTTCCGCAGACATCACAAATTACTTTGTTCATAAAAAACCTCCTGACCGGCACAAAATTTGCACCACTCATTTGATATGATTATAACACCTCTTTTTCAATAAAACAACCACAAAAGCAGTTGCAATTTTGTTAATTTTATTTTATCATATAGTTTGTATATAAAAAGAGGTGATTTGCATGTCTGAATTGAAGCGGATCTCACCGATCCTGGATAATTTCAATGTCGGTGGCTCCATCAGCGAACATGACGGTGTCCGCTGTTACCCCGCTATGCGTACCGAAAGTGACGAAAAGTACATAGTTAAAACGGTTTCTATCCCAGCATCCCAAACACAGCTGGATGCTTTGTTGCTGACCGGTGCTTTTCCCGACGCCACATCTGCATTGGAGTATTTTAAAGAGCAGGCAGACCGAACGGTTGATGAGCTGGAAATCCTTAGACGGTTGTCTGAATACGAAGGTTTCCTTCCGTATGAAAGCTGGCAAGTGTCTACAATGGATGATGGTATTGGTTTTGAAGTCTTCATGCTTAGTTCCTATAAGCGGACTTTGCGTAAACATCTCCAGCACCAGCCGATGACCCATTTGGGAGCCATCAACCTTGGCCTTGACCTATGCGGTGCTTTGGCTGTTTGCCGCCGTTCCGGCTATCTTTATGTTGATCTGAAGCCCAACAATATTTATGTTGTGGACGACCATCAGTTCCGCATCGGCGATCTTGGCTTCCTTCCTCTAAATTCTCTGGCCTACGCATCTCTGCCGGACAGGTACCGCAGTGAATACACTGCTCCGGAGATTCAAGACGCTTTTGCAACGCTGAATACCACTTTGGACATTTACGCTCTTGGCACGATCCTTTACCAGATCTACAACGGTGGTGAATTGCCTGCGGTGGCGGAAGGCGAAGATAAGTTCCCTGCCCCGCTTAATGCTGACTATGAGCTGGCTGAGATCATTTTGAAAGCCTGCGACCCCAATCCGGAAGCAAGATGGCAGGATCCCATTCAAATGGGACAGGCTTTGGTAAGCTATATGCAGCGTGTGGGTGCCAATGATACGCCCATCGTCCCCCCTGTTATCCCGGCATTTGTTTCTGAGAGCGAGATTCCAGACGAGGACCTGGATCTGACCGGAATTGATCTGACGGATATTCCTGATATTGAGGATTTCGTGCCGGAGTATGCTGAAGACATTGCGGACGAAGTTCTTGCTGCTGATGAACTTCCCGAAGAAGTTGAAGCACCTGCAGAAGAATCTGAAGCGGAAGTAATAGCTGCCGTTGAGGTTTCTCTCGAGGAAGTCAACGAATCCTTCGAAGATGATGCTGCTTTGCCGACAGAAGTAACCGCTGAAGAAGAAACAATTGAGGAAGTTCCTGTTGAAGATAACAGTGAAGCTCCCATAATTGCTGATTTTGTAGAGGATGAAACCTCTCCTGAGAATAACATCACTGAAGTCGAATACGACGAGGTTTCCGATGAACTGAATGAAATACTGGCTCAAGTAGACGAACTGGCTTCTCATCCTGTTCCGGAGCCTGTTGTTGCACCGGAACCCATTGAAGTGCAGCTCCCAGTGGAAGAAGAATCTGCAGAAAATGAGGCCCATGTTGAAGAAGATTCTAATGATGACACTTCCCTTGGTGCCACCGTAATGATTCCTTCCACCGAGGACGAAAGCTCTGAGGAAGATCCTGTACAGGAAATCACCGATGAAGTTACATCTGAAGATGGCTGCGATGAAGACGAGCCCATCAAGAAGCGTTCCGTTCTGACCTGGGTGCTTTACGGTGTGATCGCACTGTTGGTTATTGCTATCATCACCGTAGGCCTTTTCTACTACCGCAATGTATATCTGCTTCCCATCGATGATCTGCAGGTTACTGGCGACGAGAGCAGTATGGTTATTCAGCTGGACAGCAATATCGACGAAAGCTTGCTGAGTGTTGTCTGCTCCGATTCTCATGGAAATCAGGTCTTCGCACCGGTTGTAAACGGAACCGCGACCTTTGCCAATCTGTCACCGGATACTGCTTACAATGTGCAGATCGTTGTGGATGGTTTCCATCGTCTTGTAGGCGAAACAGCCGTAACCTATTCCACTCCTGCCCAGACAAATATTGTTCAGTTTAATGCTGTCACCGGCACGGAGGACGGCAGTGTGATCCTTGGCTTTACCGTCGAGGGTCCGGATAATGATAATTGGTCTGTTGCCTATTCCGCCGAAGGCGAAGAAACGCAGACGGTTGAGCTGCTTTCTCATTTGGTCACACTTTCCGGGCTAACCATTGGTAAGGAATACACCTTTACCCTAATCCCTGCCGAAGATATGTATGTTACCGGTCTGACAGAGATCAAATTTACCGCAAGCAAGATCGTTTATCCCCAAAATGTCAATATTGTCAGCTGTCTGGACGGCAAAATGGTTGTGGAATGGGACGCCCCGGAGGACGCTACTGTGTCTGAGTGGACGGTCCGCTGCTACAATGATGCAGAGTATAACGAAACCGTCATCACAACAGACACCAGTGCTGTTTTTGAGAACATCGACCCCACTTACAGCTACACAGTCGATGTGACTGCAGCAGGCATGAGCGTCAGCCAGAGAGCTTACATGGCCGATAACGCGATCACAGTTTCTGACTTCCAGGTTGTCAGCTCTGTAAACCAGCTGATTCTGACTTGGACTTCCAGTGATCCCGTACCCGAGGATGGTTGGGTTCTGCTGTATACTGTGGATAACAGCGGCATCCAGTCTTCCATCGTGTGCACAGATAACAAAGCTGTAATTTCCCCCATTGTTCCCAACAGCACCTACTCATTTGCCCTGCAGGAGACAAACGGAAATGCCGTTCTCACGGAACCCCTTACCTATCAGACAGCAAAGGCTCAGGACTTCAGCGGATATGGAATGATCCGCTCCTCCATGACTTACAAGCTCTGCAAGACCCCGGACAACGCGGACTGGGTACATTCTGATATTTCCGATTCTGATTACACAAACACCTTCCAGAGTGGCGAGAATATCTCCGTTGTGGGCCAGCTGCATGATACATACGGTATTTCTGACGACAGCATCGTTACCATGTATGTTTTCCGGGATGTTGACGGAAATGTGGCAAGCTATAGCTACACGGTTGCTACTTGGAATGATATGTGGGCAAAGACATATGGCGAATTTGACATTCCCCTTGCTCCCACAGCAGCCGGTGATTACACGCTGAACATTTACTTTAACGGTAAGCTCGTAACCGCCAAAAATATCACAATAACGGAATAACCGTACAAAATCACCCTATCTCACCGATAGGGTGATTTTTTGTCACCAATTGAATTTTTTCCTTGCAAAATGCATTATGTCGTGGTATATTGAAAAAAAGCCAAATTGGAGGCCAATATGAAAACTTCTGCTCATCGTGCAAATTTCTTTTATGGCTACTATTACTTTTTTGCTTTCAAAAAGTAATAGCGATTTGTGCTGTAATGAAGTTGTAGTTGAGTGTATACTTTCGACACCGCACAGGATCGCTTCTGTGCGGGTTTTTATTTTTAGGAGATGATGGTATGATAGCTGTACTGAAGAGCGGGACGACTCCCCAGCAAACCGAACACCTGGTAAACTGGCTGAAGCATATGGACCTGGATGTGCATATATCCCAGGGCCGCGAGTTTACTGTTCTCGGCTTGATCGGTGATACTACCCGTGTGGATATCGAACTGCTGAAAAGCCTTGATATCGTTGAGACTGTCAAGCGTGTATCTGAGCCTTTTAAGCAGGCAAACAGAAAGTTCAACCCCAATAATACGGTTATTACCATCGGCGATGTCAAGATCGGTAATGGTCATTTTGCCATGTTTGCTGGCCCCTGTTCTGTTGAAAGCGAAGAGCAGATCATCGAGGTGGCAACAGCAGTCAAGGCTGCCGGTGCCCATATTCTTAGAGGCGGTGCCTTCAAGCCCCGCACTTCTCCGTACGCCTTCCAGGGCATGAAGGATGAGGGGATCCGTCTTTTGCTGGAAGCGAAAAAGGT
Organism: Faecousia sp.; assembly: GCA_045594825.1. Classification (GTDB taxonomy): domain Bacteria; phylum Bacillota; class Clostridia; order Oscillospirales; family Oscillospiraceae; genus Faecousia. The sequence continues at coordinate 8,913 of JAZNZG010000233.1, forward strand.
CACCGGTCTTCCCATTGTTACAGAAATAATGAACATTAAAAATCTGGATCTATTTGAAGATGTAGACATTATTCAGGTCGGTGCACGGAATATGCAGAACTTCGACCTGCTCCATGAGCTTGGAAAGACCCGGAAACCTATTTTATTAAAACGAGGCTTGGCAAATACGCTGCAGGAACTACTGATGAGTGCCGAATACATCATGAGCGAGGGTAATGAAGACATTATTCTTTGTGAACGCGGAATCCGGACATTCGAGACGTATACAAGAAACACCCTGGATCTTTCTGCCATTCCTGTGCTTCATGAACTGTCCCACCTACCCGTGATCGCAGATCCCAGCCATGCAACCGGTAAAGCTGCTCTTGTCCCCCACATGGCCCTTGCAGCAGCCGCATCCGGTGCCGACGGCATCATGGTTGAAGTGCACAACAATCCTGCCTGTGCTCTTTGTGACGGCCCTCAGTCACTGACACCGGAACAGTTCCGTGTGCTGAATCAGAAGGTTCAAAAAGTCCGGGAGGCGATCTTATGATCGTTGGTGTATTGGGTCTGGGTTTAATTGGCGGTTCGCTGGCTCGGGCTTACACAAAGGCGGGTCACACAGTATTTGCCTGCGAAAGGAATTCCAGCATACTGGAGTTTGCAACACTTTCCGGTGTAGTGCAAGGAAGTCTGGAGCCCTCCAATATAAGTAACTGCGATTTGATTTTACTTGCAGTATCTGCAAAAGGGTCGGCTGCATGGTTGGAAGAAAACAGCCAATATGTTTCCCACAGTGCCCATGTAATCGACTGCTGTGGCAATAAAACTGAAATTTGCCAAATAGGCTTCTCACTTGCAGATAAATGTGGCTTTACATTTACCGGTGGTCACCCCATGGCCGGTTCCCATCATTCCGGTTTTAAATACAGCCGTTCAAATCTTTTCATGGGTGCACCTATGGTATTGGTTCCCCACCGCTACGATGATCCTGAACTGTTGGAAAAGCTGAAAATTCTGCTGGCACCATGCCGTTTCGGTTCCTTCTCTGTTACTACTGCACAGGAACATGACCAGGTTATTGCTTTTACATCGCAGATGGCACACCTTGTCAGTAATGCTTATATTAAGTCCCCCACCGCTATTAACCACAAGGGTTTTTCCGCCGGAAGCTATAAGGATATGACCCGTGTTGCATGGCTGAACCCGCAAATGTGGGCAGAATTATTCCTTGCGAATCGTGATAATATGCTTTTTGAGTTGGAATCGTATATGAAGTGTTTGGAGCAGTACCATGTCGCCCTTAGTGAAGGTAATGAACAGCGACTGATCGAACTGCTTGAGGAAGGTCGCAAGCGTAAGGAGGAAGTCGACGGATGAACAGTATTACCGTAAAAGCATCCAAAGAGTACCAGGTACATATTGGTGCCGGCCTCATGCGTTCCTTGGGTGAATTTGCCGCCAGGATCATATCCCCCGGAAAAGCTGTTATCGTCAGCGACAGTAATGTGTGGCCCTTGTACGGAAAAACCGCCTTCGACAGTCTTTCAAGAGCAGGATTTGATATGCTGCACTATGTATTCCCAGCCGGTGAAGAAAGCAAGAATCCTCAAACCTTTTTATCCATACTGAACTTCCTGGCAGAAAACGAAATCACCCGCTCTGATCTTATCGTGGCTTTAGGCGGCGGCGTAGTTGGAGATGTGACCGGTTTTACCGCAGCTACATATTTGCGGGGCATCAAATACATTCAAGTCCCCACAACACTTCTGGCAATGGTGGATTCTTCTGTCGGCGGAAAGACCGCTATTGATCTTCCGGCAGGCAAAAATTTGGTCGGTGCATTTTATCAGCCCAGCCTCGTTTTGTGCGACATCCATGCACTGGACACACTTCCGGGATCCGTTTTTTCTGACGGTTGTGCGGAAGTGATCAAATACGGTGTACTTTACGATGAAGAGCTATTCCAAACGCTTGAAGAGCAAGGTCTGGACTTTGACCGCGTACCGGTTATCACCAGATGTGTGGAATTAAAGCGAGATGTGGTTGCCGAGGATGAGTTTGATACAGGACTGCGTCAAAAGCTGAATTT
>JAZNZG010000234.1:0-2927 GCA_045594825.1 Faecousia sp.
CGCCATTGCCGAAGGTCTTGCCCAGCGGATCGCGGCAGGTGAAGTGCCCTATAAGCTGCGGGACAAGGAGGTATTCCTCCTGGACTTGACCGCACTCGTTGCCGGCACGCAGTTCCGTGGCCAGTTTGAGAGCCGTATGAAGAGTCTGATCGGTGAAGTCAAGGCCTGCGGCAACATCATTTTGGTCATTGACGAGGTCCACAACCTGGTTGGTGCCGGTGATGCGGAAGGCTCCATGAACGCCGCCAATATTTTAAAGCCTGCCCTGTCCCGTGGTGAGATCCAGGTGATCGGTGCTACCACTTTCAATGAGTACCGCAAGCACATCGAAAAAGACGCAGCCCTTGAGCGGCGTTTTCAGCCTGTTTCGGTAGCGGAACCCTCTATTGAGGAGGCCTGCCAGATCATGCAGGGTATCGCTGCCAGCTATGCGGAATTCCACGGTGTAACCATTTCTCCTGAGATCGCCCGTCAGTGCGTCATTCTCTCGGAGCGATATATCACTGACCGATTCCTGCCGGATAAGGCAATCGATCTTTTGGACGAGGCTTGTTCTGATGTAAATCTGCGGTGCAAGGAAATTTCCCAGCGTGCGGAACTGAAAAAGGAACGGGACGACTACGAACTGGAGCTGCAGATGCTCACAGAGGATACGGAAAATCAGAACTACGAACGGCTTGCACATATCCGCAGCAAGCTGTGCCGTCTTGCGGATCAGATCGAAGAGCTGGACAAGATCCCGCCACCTGCTGTGACTATTGAAAACCTTGCCCGGATCATTGAGCTTTGGACGAAGATCCCTGCTTCCAAGATCAAGGCACAGGAATATGAGCAGATCCGTGGTCTGGCAGACCGCTTGAAAGAGCATATTGTTGGTCAGGATGAAGCCGTGGATGCGGTGGCAAAGGCTATTCGCAGAAACCGGGTGGGTATCAGCCCCAAAAAGCGACCTGTATCCTTTATTTTCGTCGGTCCCACCGGTGTGGGTAAAACGGAGCTTGTCAAGTGTCTTGCCAATGATATGTTTGATTCCGTGGATGCATTGATCCGCCTGGATATGTCTGAGTATATGGAAAAACACACGGTATCCAAGCTCATCGGTTCTCCTCCCGGCTATATCGGCTACGATGAAGCCGGTCAGCTCACGGAGAAGATTCGCCGCAAGCCTTACAGTGTGGTGCTCTTTGATGAGATCGAAAAGGCCCATCCCGATGTACTGAATATCCTGCTTCAGGTTTTGGATGACGGCCGCATCACCGATGCCCAGGGTAGAGTTGTGAATTTTGAAAATGCCATTATTGTTATGACTTCCAACGCAGGCTCTGAGGGCCGTGTAGGCGGATTGGGTTTTGGCCGTACGGACAAGGAGCAGACAACGGAAAAGACTATGAAGGCCTTAAAGGAATTCCTGCGTCCCGAGTTTTTGAACCGTGTGGATGAGATCATCACCTTTAACCATCTGACGGAAGAAAACTTCCTGGGCATTGCCGATATTATGCTGGCAGAACTGAAGGAAAGCCTTGCTGCAAGAGGCCTGACCCTCACCTGGGACGATGAGATCCGCAGCGAATTGGTGCGAAAGGCTTATTCCGTAGTTTACGGTGCCCGCAACCTGCGGCGTACCATTCAGCGTGAGCTGGAAGATCCGATCTCTGAACGAATCATCGATTCCTTTGAATCTCCCATTTCTGCTATCCATGCAAGACTGGAAGGCGAGCAGATTCTTTTGGATGTTCAATAATAAATACCGGCAGAGAGATCTGCCGGTATTTTTTACAGGTCAAATTCCTGGGTCAGCTTATCGGAAACCTTCCAGGCTGCCTCCTCAACCTTGTTGGCAGCTTTGGCAGCCAGACGCCGTGTGGGATTGTTTTTGGGCATCATCATGATTGCCACCGCACCTGCTGCGGCACCCAGACCCATGGTGACCGCCCATCCTTTCAAACGCATCTTTATCCCTCCTTTCAAATTTAGTATACCCCGTATCAAAAAATTCTTGTTTGCGTCCTTGCGGATGGGAAATTTTACTGATATAATAAAGAAAAAAGCGGAGGCGATGGTATGTCCGTGGATAAATTGCAGGAAAAGATCCGCAAATTAAAGAATCCTTCCGTCATCGATTTTTCTGTGACGGAGGATATGATCCCGACCCATATCTTGGCAGAAGAGGGGAGCTTTGAGGCAGGCTGCCTGCGGTTTTGCCGAGAGCTTATGATGGAATTGAAGGGGATCGTGCCTGCTGTTCGGCTGTCCTATTCCCATTATGCTCTTTTGGGCCAGCTTTCTGTGCTGCATCAGCTTACTGAGTTTGCAAGTATGCAAGGCTTTTATGTCATCGTGGATGCACCGGAAGCCCTCTCAGCCCAGGCAGCAGAGCTTGCCGCAAGTCAGATGCTTTCCATGAACTGTGATGGTATTTTGGTATCCGCTTATGTGGGCAGTGACGGTGTCAAGCCTTATGTAAAGAAATTAAAGAGCAGTGGAAAAGCGTTGTTTGTTGTTGTGCGTACTGCCAACAAGTCCGCATCGGAGCTGCAGGATCTTATGACCGGCTCCCGTCTGGTACATATGGCAGCAGCTGACATGGTCAACCGTATGGGTGAACCGTACCCGTGCCGTTGCGGCTATAATCAGGTTGGAGCTTTGGCAAGTGCGTCTTCTGCCGACAGCTTGAAGTCCTTGCGTGCTAAATATAAAAATGTATTTTTGCTTTTGGACGGATACGATTATCCCAACGCCAATGCCAAAAACTGCAGTTATGCCTTTGATAAACTGGGTCACGGTGCGGCTGCCTGTGCCGGCAGCTCTGTAACTGCCGCCTGGAAGATCGATGGCACCGATGGAACGGAATATGTTTCGCAGGCGGTGCAGGCAGCAGAACGAATGAAAAAGAACATCACTCGTTATATTACAGTTTTATAAGAATT
>JAZNZG010000235.1:0-5865 GCA_045594825.1 Faecousia sp.
CTTACAGCCGGTGCCGGTATGATCTTCGGCTTTTTCCCCATTTTCACCAGCTTGTATGTCCAGTTCGGCGGAGACCTGGACTCCTATAACTTTTACGGCTATGTGCTGACGGTGGTGTTTTTGGGCATTTATATGCTGGTGAAGAAGGTCTCCTTTGCTGTACCGGGAAAGAGTATACTGTTTTTGGTGGTGGCAGGCCTTTTTAACATGGTCACCCGTGTGCTGCTGACATACAGCTATCTCTATTTGGATGTGGGCATCGCTACCACGCTGCATTTTATGTACCCCATTTTCGCGGCGGTGCTGGGAAGTGTGTTCTTCCGGGATAAAATGCCGGTGTATAAATGGATCGTCTTTGCGGTGGCGTCGGGGAGCGTTTCTTTGTTTGCCACAGACTTTTCCGGCAGCGTGCAGCTGCAGGGTATTTTGCTGGCCCTGGCCTCCGCGGTGTGCTTTGCCCTTTATATGCTCACCACGGAAAAAACCGGTCTGGCGGAAATTGACCCTTTGACCTTTGTGTTTTACTTGTCCCTGGTGAGTATGGCAGGCTGTGGTGCCATGAACCTTTGGAAAGGGCAGCTCATCGTGGCTGTTCCGGGGAAGGCTTTGCTGGTGCTGCTGCTGTGTGCCATCGTGAACAATGTGGCGGGCTTTGCCCTGCAGCAGCAGGGTATGCGGTACCTGGGTGCTGCGATGGCGGCTCTGTTCAGCCTGTTTGAGCCGATATTCAGCTGTATTTTCGGAGCCGTATTTCTGGCTCAGACCATGGGCCTCAAGGCGGTGGCGGGCATCCTGCTGATCCTGCTTTCCCTGGTGACCATGGTGCTGCTGGACAATAAAAAATCCTCTGTCTCATGACAGAGGATTTTTCTTATTCACAATCCTTGGTGGCAACGATACGGGTGCCGAAAACCGAGTGCAGGAGCACATCCCCGATACGGACGGGTGCCTGCACCGCGGTTTCGTGGAGCAGGGCCATCACATCCAGCATCTTCTCTTTTGGGACGGGTGATTCGGTCTTGACGCTGACCATGGCATTTTCCCGGTTGGCGACCCGCACCACGGCGGTGACAGTACGCATGGGATGCAGACATTCGCTGACCGCGTACTCCTCGCCCCGGGGGCAGGTGTTGCCCTCCACCGTGACGGTGTCCTTTTCCACATGGGCGGTGAGGGAACAGCCCCGGGGACAGATGATACAGATGAGCTCTTTTTTCATCACAGCACCTCCAGTTCCACGGTCACAGGTTCTGTGATGCCAGACAGGGCCTGGGCGGAAAGGGTGAGCTCCTCCATTTCGCCGGGGGCGGTCTTCAGCCGTTTGAAGGCAGCGATGACACGCCCGCCGCTGCGGACGGTCAGCCTGGCCTTGCCGGTGGGCTGGGTCACCCGGAGGAACAGACTTACCGGCTGGCCGGTACAATGGATGGCTTGGGGCAGCACATACCGCACGCCCTGTCCCGCTTTGGTGGGGACAGTATTGGCTTTGTGAAGGGCTCCGGTGATGTATTTCACCGCACCCAGGCCTGCCCGTTCTGCCTCGGCGGAAACATAGTCCACCAGATCGTGGACCTGCAGAACATTGCCGCAGGCGAAAATGCCGGGAATACCGGTCTGACAGCTTTCGTCCACCAAAGCACCGCCTGTCACCGGGTCCATGGGGATACCGGCGGCCCGGGTCAGCTCATTTTCCGGGATCAGACCCACAGAAAGGAGCAGGGTATCACAGGGAATATAGCGGCGGGTGCTTTCAATTGGATGGCGGTGTTCATCCACCTGGGCGACGGTCACGCCCTCCAAACGCTCTGTGCCGTGGATCTGCACCACGGTGGTGCTGAGATACAAAGGAATATCAAAATCCTGCAGGCACTGGACGATGTTTCGGGTCAAACCGCCGGAGTAGGGCATGACTTCGCACACCGCTTCCACTTTGGCACCCTCCAGGCTCATACGCCGGGCCATGATCAGACCGATGTCGCCGGAGCCAAGGATCACGGCTCGACTGCCCACCCGGTAGCCCATGCAGTTCATCAGCTTTTGGGCGGTGCCTGCACTGTAAATGCCTGCAGGCCGGCTGCCGCAAATATTCAAAGCACCACGGCTCCGTTCCCGGCAGCCCATGGCCAAAATCACGGCTCCTGCCTGAAGCTGCAAAAGACCGTCCCGATTCCGGGCGGTGATGATACGGTCCGGGGTCAGGCTTGTGACCATGGTCTCGGTATAGACACGGATGCTCCGCTTTGCCACCTCGGCAGCGTAGACGGCGGCATATTCCGGTCCGGTAAGCTCCCGGCCCAGCTTGTGCAGGCCGAAGCCATTGTGGATACACTGCATGAGAATGCCGCCCAAACGGGGCTCCCGGTCCAAAATCACCACATCACGGCAGCCGGCGTCGTATGCTGCCACGGCGGCCGCCATGCCGGCAGGACCGCCGCCGATGATCACAATATCATGATAGGTCATACTTTTCCACCCAGCCTTCCTGTCACCATGACGGACTTGCCGCCGGACTTGGTGACTGCTTCCAGGGGGATATTCAGTTCCCGGGCCAGCAGCTCCATCACATAGGGGCCGCAGAAGCCGCCCTGACACCGGCCCATACCGCTGCGGGTACGCCGCTTTATCGCATCCAGGTCCCGTGCCGGGGGATTGGTGCGGATGGCATGGAGGATCTCCCCCTCGCTGACGGTCTCGCACCGGCAGACGATACGGCCGTAGGCGGGATTTTGTTTGATGTAGGCGTCCTGCTCACCGGGGGAGAGCTTTTCAAAGAAGTGGGGGTCACCGCGGCGGCCGTCCCAGCCTTCCCTGGGGGTAAGGACAAGACCCTGGTCAGCCAAAAGCTGTACAAGGTACCGGGCGATGGACACGCAGCAGGTCAGTCCCGGGGAGTCCACCGCTCCGGCGTGGATGAGGCCGGGGACAGCGGCAGAGGACTGCAGGATGAAGTCGCCTCCCTGCTCCGAGGCACGGATGCCGGTGAAGGAGGTGATTACCTGGCGGAAATTGATGCCGGGGACGCTCTTTGCCGCAAATTTTGCCACGGTGTCCAGACCCTCCGGGGTGGTGTCCCGGCTTTCGGCGGTGGGGACACGGGCTGCGGTGGGACCGGTAAGGAGGTTGCCGTGGACGGTGGGGGACACCAAAATACCCTTGCCCTCTTTGGTGGGACATTGGAACAGGGTGTGGCGGACACGGCTGCCCTCGGCTTTGTCCAAAAGCATGTATTCGCCGGCTCTGGGAATGATGGTAAAGAAGTCATCTCCCGCAAGACGGGCAACGCGGTCGGAGCAGGCTCCCGCACAGTTGACCACATACCGGCCCTGTACCCTTTCTCCGGCGGCAGAATGCAGGGTGAAAACCCCATCATGCTCAATGGCACTGACCGCAAAGCCGCATTTCAAGGCAACTCCGTTGTCCATTGCGTTGCCGATGGCGGCAACGGTGAGGGAATAGGGGCAGACGATGCCCGCGTTGGGCACATACAAGACCTTTGTCACGGCACGCGACAGCTCCGGCTCCAAGACACGGGCTTCATCCCCGGACAAAAGGGAAAGGTTGGGAATATGATTCTCAAGACCCCGGCGGTACAGCATTTCCAGCTGAGGCTCCTCCTCAGCAGAAAAAGCACACACCATAGAGCCGTTTTGTACATGGGGAACATTCAGCTCCCGGGCGGCATGGTACAGCAGCTCCACACCGGTGGTGTTCAGTTGTGCCTTCAGCGTACCCGGCTCCGGGTCGTAGCCGCCGTGGATGATGCCGCTGTTGGCTTTGGAGGCACCCATGGCCACATCGTTTTCCTTTTCCAGAAGGCAGACAGTGCAATCATAACGGCTCAGCTCCCGGGCCAGCATGCCGCCGATAACACCGCCGCCCACAATCAGTACATCGTAGATCATAGCTGCTCCTTTCCCGGTAAAAATCGTTATATAAAGAATACCCCAAATAACGACACCTGTCAACAAAATCCGCCCTGCAGGAAGAAATATCCTTTCTCAGCATATGCAGGACGCCTCCCGGGATACTATCGTATCCGGGAGGCGTTTTTTTAACGGTCAGATTCTGTTTTGTCCTGGTATTTCATGGCACTCCAGGTGGCGTGCTCCGGCTTTTGAATGGTGGGTACGGATTTTACGGCATCCAGCTTTGTAAAGGATTCCCAGTCCGCTCCGCAAACGGGACAGCCGGAATATTTGGAAATGTCCTCCGGCAGCGTGCCGGCAGGGATCTTATGCGTGGGAGCACCCTGCTCCACATCGTAGATCCATCCGCACAGGTCACATACATACTTCATAATGATCGCTCCGTTTCTTTTTGGAATATGCTTCTTCGGGCATACAAAGATACTCGGAGAAAATGATTGTCCTCCAAAGGCCGGTAGACAACCATTTAAGGTGGTTTGTAGAAACGCTCAACCATATTATGAGCATATACCATAGCGGAAGATTGACTGGCTTATGTTACCATATAATGGTAAAAAATGCAAGAAAAATTTTGCGAACTTTCATTTTGCGGTATCGATGGACTTGCCGAAGACCACGAACCGCTGGTAGAAATACTCTGTGACGAAGTTCAGGAGCATGATGATAATTTCTGCCACATAGCCGTTCCACACAAGTCCGTAGGCAGGCTCGGTGAGGACGGCCATCAGCCAGGTGGACAGGGGCGTGAACACCAGATAGAACAAAGCCACCTTCAGCATGGCGATGGGAACATTGTTGGCAGAGCGGAAGGTGAATTTCCGGTTCAGAGTGAAATTCCACACCACGGACAGGGTTAGGGAAATGAGATAGCTGACCCAGTAGCTCAAATGCAGCAGCTCGTTCAAAAGGGTAAAGCTGCCGATCTGAATGATCCCGGCACTGATGGAGAAGAGAATGAATTTTACACTGCGGAGCAGCTCTTCCTTTGCTTTTGTGTTTGCCATAAGCGGTCACCTCACGGGCAGTATAGCACGATTTGGGAAAAAATGCAAATACGGCCCAAAAGCTTCCTTATACCGCAGGCAGCTTGCCGCGGCCGGCCAGGAGCTCCTCGTCGGTGGGGATATAGTCGGTCATCTTGCCGTCGTGGAATTTTTCGTAGGCGGTCATGTCAAAATAGCCGGTTCCCGTAAGACCGAAGACGATGGTCTTTTCCTCCCCGGTCTGCTTGCACTTCATGGCCTCGTCGATTGCGACCTTGATGGCATGGCTGCTCTCCGGGGCAGGCAGGATGCCCTCCACCCGGGCAAAGGCCTCCGCGGCTTCAAAGACAGCGGTCTGGGGTACGGAGATGGCTTCCATCACGCCGTCATGGTAGAGCTGGGAGAGGGTGGAGTTCATGCCGTGGTACCGCAGGCCGCCGGAATGGGAGGCTGCGGGAATGTAGCCGGAGCCCAGGGTGTACATTTTGGACAGGGGACAGACCTTGCCGGTGTCGCAGTAGTCGTAGGCGTACACGCCACGGGTGAAGCTGGGGCAGGAGGAGGGCTCTACGGCGATGATGCGGTAATCCTTTTCGCCCCGAAGCTTTTCTCCCACAAAGGGAGCAATAAGACCGCCCAGGTTGGAGCCGCCGCCGGCACAGCCGATGATGATGTCCGGAGTGATATTGTATTTATCCAAAGCGGCCTTGGTCTCCAGGCCGATGATGGACTGGTGGAGCATAACCTGATTCAGCACGCTGCCCAGGACATACCGGGTACCGGGGTCCTGGGAGGCGGTCTCCACAGCCTCGCTGATGGCACAGCCCAGGCTGCCTGTGGTGCCGGGGTGCTCCTGCAAAATTTTCCGTCCCACCTGGGTATCCATGGAGGGGGAGGGGGTGACGGTGGCACCGTAGGTACGCATGACCTCCCGGCGAAAGGGCTTTTGCTCATAG
>JAZNZG010000236.1:0-7505 GCA_045594825.1 Faecousia sp.
TGCTACTCCATGGCCATCGCTCCCAAGACCAAGGGCCAGGAAGAAAAGGTCGGCACCGGCCTGAATCGTCTGAACGACGAAGATCCTTCCTTCACTCTGGTCAACAATGCTGAGACCCATCAGCTGGTAGTTTCCGGTTCCGGCGATCAGCAGCTGGACGTTCTGGTTGCAAAGCTGAAGAGCCGCTTCGGTGTTGAAGCTGTTCTGTCCCCCGCAAAGATCGCATTCCGCGAGAAGATCAAGAAGAAGGTCGAAGCTCACGGCCGTCATAAGAAGCAGACTGGTGGTTCCGGCCAGTTCGGTGACGTTTGGGTCCGTTTCGAGCCCCAGGAAGAGCAGGACGATCTGATCTTTGATGTAGCCGTTGTCGGTGGTGCAGTTCCCAAGAACTTCAACCCCGCTGTTGAAAAGGGTCTGCAGGAAGCAGTCCAGAAGGGCCCCCTGGCCGGTTATCCCATGGTCGGTCTGAAGGCTACCCTGTACGATGGCTCCTACCACCCCGTCGACTCCAACGAAATGGCATTTAAGCTGGCAGCTATCCTGTCCTTCAAGGAAGCTATGCCCAACGCCAACCCCACCCTGCTGGAGCCCGTTATGAGCCTGCAGGTCATCATCCCCGATAATTATCTGGGCGATGTTATCGGCGACCTGAACAAGCGTCGCGGCCGCGTTATGGGCATGAATCCCGACCATGACGGCAACCAGGTCGTTGAGGCTGAGGTTCCCATGGCTGAGATGAGTTCCTACGCTATTGACCTGCGTGCAATGACCCAGGCCCGTGGTTCCTTCACCATGAAGTTCGAGCGTTACGAGGAAGTTCCCAAGGTCAACCAGCAGAAGATCATTGACGACGCAAAGAAGAACGAAGAGTAATTTCAAATTCAAAAGCGGCACAGAGCAATCTGTGCCGCTCGTTCTTTTTCATAGACAAGATTGGTGGGGATATGCTACAATATTTTTAGAATTACCCGGGAGGTATGGTTATGAATTATCGGCTGGATAAGTATGGCAATCAATTGTCTGCTTTGGGTTTTGGATGTCTGCGGTTTCCTCAGAAGATGGGACGCATCGATCTGGAAGAAACAGAGCGGGAGATTCTTTTTGCTATTGAAAACGGTGTGAATTATTTTGATACTGCCTATATTTACGGCGGCAGCGAGGCTGCTCTTGGAGAAATACTGGATAGGAACCATGTCCGGGACAAGGTGAATATTGCCACCAAGCTGCCTCATTACCTTATCAAAAGCCGTGAGGGACTGGATAAGCTTTTTGATGAGGAGCTGCGGCGGCTCAAAACCGACCATGTGGAATACTATCTGATGCATATGCTTACAGATGTTGCCGCATGGGAACGGCTGAAGGGCTTGGGTATCCTGGAATGGATTGGTCAGAAGAAGGCATCGGGGCAGATCGGCCAGGTGGGATTTTCCTATCACGGAAACTCCGATATGTTCTGCAGGCTGGTGGATGCCTATGATTGGGATTTCTGCCAAATTCAGTACAATTATTTGGATGAGCATTCCCAGGCCGGCCGCCGGGGATTGCATCACGCAGCCGCCAAGGGGATCCCGGTGATCATTATGGAGCCTCTTCGTGGCGGCAAGCTGGTAAAAAGCCTGCCGGAAAAGGCGAAAAAGCTGTTTGCAGCTTATCCGGTGCAAAGAACACCTGCCCAGTGGGGCCTGCGGTGGCTGTGGGATCAAAAAGAGGTCACCGTGGTGCTGTCCGGCATGAACTCCCACGAAATGGTGGCAGAGAACATTCGCACTGCCTCGGAAACGGATGTGGGCAGTGTGACGGAACAGGAGCGGCAGTTGTACGCGAAGGTGGTGGATGCCATCAACGAGACTACCAAGGTGGGCTGCACCGGCTGTGGCTATTGCATGCCCTGTCCCAAGGGCGTGGATATTCCCGGTACCTTTGCCGCCTACAACCGCTACTACGGAGAAAGCAAGTTCTCCGGCCTTAAGGAGCATCTGATGACCACCGGTATGCGAAACACTTCCACCTCAGCTTCCAATTGCATCGGCTGCGGCAAGTGCGAGAAGCACTGCCCCCAGGGCATTGCCATTCGCCAGGAGCTGAAAAACGCCGGTAAGGTGCTGGAGGGTCCCATTTATCGTGCGGCCCGGAGTGTGGTGCGTCTGTTCGCCCATTTTTGACAGCTTAAGAAAGCTGAGTCCAAAAAAGTGAAAAAGTTGGTCTTGCAACTGCGGGTTGACAAAATGCAAAGCGGTGAATGGTTGTCTTAACAAAGGTGCTTTGTTATACTCAAAATGTTAAATGATTGGAGGGACGACCTATGACTATGGGCCAACGGATCACGGAACAGCGAAAGCGTCTTGGTCTTTCCCAGGAAAGCCTGGGTGAAAAACTGGAAGTATCACGGCAGGCTGTAACCAAATGGGAGGCAGATGGCACAGTGCCGGAGATCGATAAATTGATCGCCATGAGCAAGCTCTTTGGGGTCAGTGTAGGCTGGCTGCTGGGTGTTGAGGAACAGTCCTCCAACAAGCAGGAGAGCCTTTCAGAGAAACAGTTAAAAATCATAGAGGGGCTTGTGGAAAAATATCAAACTCCACCCCAACCGGAAAAGAAACAAAGCCGAGTTGCGGCAGCACTCTGTGTTATTAGCAGCCTGTTGGCGGTGATCTTAGCCTGGGTAGCCATCAGCAAGGTGAACACCACCAACAATAATTACGATACGCAGTTTAACAATTTGTTTTACAGCTATTCCGATCTGCAAAATCAACTCGGTGAGGTTTCAGGGCAACTCAATGAGTTGGTCCAGGGAGAGAAACTGCTGACAGACTACAGTTTTTCCGCATGGGCGAAAAATGATCTGAGCGGTGCGGAGATCTCCTTTGTTGGCACACCCAGACAGTGGCAGACCGGAGATACCGCTTATCTATCCGTCCGGTTTGATGACCGGGAGGTGGAGCGGGCGGCCTGTGCTTGGGACGGAAGCGGCAGCACAGCACGGCTGGAACTGCCGCCCCGGGATGGTTATAGCTACTACTATATCCTCAGCCATGCCGACGGCTCTCAGGAGCAGCAGCACTTGACGGGGGTGTATCATTATGCTGTGTTCGTGGCGGAGGGTTTGTCCCTCAGCGGCTATGCGGAGGTGGTGTGCCATTACACAGATGGTACTTTAATACTGTACCATACCTTTATGGATGTGTCCGTTCCACCGCTGATGCAGCAGGATGATTCAGTAACATGGACCGAAGCGACAGCCGTGCTTTATAAGAACGGCACGGAGCTTCTTCGGCAGGACCTCCTTTTAGGTGTGGATGATAATGACCAGACTTATTCAGGAGGAGCTTATCTAAACAGCTTGCTGTTTTGGAATATCGGCGAGGTCGTCATGGAGGATGGAGATTGTGTCACTGCTCGGGTTATGGCAAAGACGGACACTGGAATCGCGATCGATCAACAGGTCTATTCCTGTATTAGAAATGGAGATTCCTGCACAGAGGAAATTACATCCCAGTTATATATTTGAAAAACAGGACCGGCGTGAATACCACGCCGGTTTTTCCTGTGGAAATGCAGATACCGATATGCTATAATAAGAAAAAGCTTTGAAAGGGAAAGATCCATATGCTTCCACAGGAATTTTTAAACAGAATACAAGGTCAGTTGGGGGCAGAATATCCGGCTTTTTTGGAAAGTCTGGAACGGCCCAGGGCTGTGGCATTGCGGTTTAACCCCTTGAAGGGTGCTGTACCGCAGCTGCCTTTTGTTCTTGACCCGGTGCCCTGGGAGCCCATGGGCTATTACTATGATCCGCAGAGCCGTCCCGGTTTGCACCCATATCACGAGGCCGGCGTATACTATCTGCAGGAGGCCAGTGCTATGTCAGCAGTGGCCCTTTTGGACCCGCGGCCCGGTGAGCGGGTCTGCGATCTTTGTGCCGCACCCGGGGGGAAAACCACGCAGATCGCCGGACGGATGATGGGAGAAGGCTTTTTGCTGTGCAACGAAATACATCCCCAAAGAGCAAAGATCCTCAGCCGCAACATAGAACGAATGGGCGTTGCCAATGCTTTGGTGACAAACGAAACACCCCGCCGCCTGGCAGACCGTTATGAAAACTATTTTGACCGGGTGCTCATCGATGCTCCCTGTTCCGGCGAGGGTATGTTCCGCAAGGAAGAAGCTGCGGTAACAGACTGGAGTCCGGAAACCGTGCAGATGTGTGCTAACCGCCAAAGTGAGATCCTTCACGAAGGTGGACGGTTGGTGCGTCCCGGTGGACGGCTGGTATACTCCACCTGCACCTTTGCTCCGGAAGAAAACGAACTGGCAATTATGGATTTTTTGCAGAAGCATCCGGAGTTCCAAATGGAAAAGGTGGAAGCTCCCTGGTTTACACCGGCAGGAGAGGGTATGTTCCGCCTGTGGCCCCACAAGCTTTTGGGTGAAGGCCACTTTGTAGCGGTGCTTCACAGAGCAGGAAATGACAGGGAAGATCCGATCCGGGAAAAGCCGCAAAAGCTGCCCGGAGAATGGGAGGCCTTTGCCAGGGAACTGGACATTTGCCTGAAAGCAGGCAAACCGGTATTGTTTGGACAGAATCTGTACTGGGCTCCCGGCGATATGCCGGACATCAAGGGACTAAAGGTGCTGCGGCCCGGCCTTTGTTTGGGGGAGGTCCTCAAGGGAAGATTCCAGCCGGCCCATGCTTTGGCCTTGTGGCTGAAAAGTGCAAAGACTGTTCAGAACTACGGCGGGGACAGTCCCGAGATGCGGGACTATATTCATGGAAATGTGGTACCATCAAAACAAAAGGGATGGTGCCTGGTGATGGTGGACGGATATTCCATCGGCTGGGGAAAAGGGGACGGAAAAGTCCTGAAAAACCACTATCCCAAGGGTTTACGCCGATAAAAACGGAAAAAATGTGCTTTACATAACAAGCTTTTTGTGATATAATCATAAGGCTAAACTGAACTTAACAAGGAGTGACTTTTCCTTGGCTAAATATGTAATCAACGGCGGAAACCGGTTGGAGGGTACTATCACCATCAACGGTGCTAAGAACGCAGCAGTGGCGATCTTGCCTGCAGCGATTTTGGTAGCCGGTAAATGCCGTGTTGAACATGTGCCGGAAATTTCCGATGTGCGGATCATTCTGGAGATTCTGGAAGATCTGGGTGCGGAAGTGAGCCGTGTAGAGCCGGATGTGGTGGAGCTGGACTGCACCAACATCAAAAGTACAGAACCCAATCCTGCGTTGGTGCGGAAGATGCGTGCAAGCTATTATCTGATGGGTGCATTGCTTAGCCGTTTCCATACAGCAAATGTGGCACTGCCCGGTGGCTGTAATTTCGCATCCCGTCCCATTGACCAGCATATCAAAGGCTTCCGGGCACTGGGTGCCGATGTGGACGAGACGGAAGAATATGTATATCTTACCCCCGGACCTGATGGCCTTCACGGCAACCGTATCAGCCTGGACGTAGTCAGCGTCGGTGCAACCGCCAACATCATGATGGCGGCCACCTTACTTCCCGGTCAGACCATCATTGAGAATGCCGCAAAGGAACCCCATATCGTGGACCTTGCCAACTTCCTCAATACCATGGGAGCCCGTATTTCCGGTGCCGGTACGGATACCGTAAAGATCCGTGGCGTGGAAAAGCTCAAGGGCGGTACATATGCCATCATTCCCGACCAGATCGAGGCCGGTACATACCTGGCAGCCGTCGCAGCCACCGGCGGCAATGTGCTGGTGCAGAATGTGATTCCCAAGCACATGGACTGCATTACATCCAAACTGGCGGAAATGGGTGCCAAGATCACCAATTACGATGATGCGATCCGCATTCAATCTGACGGAAAGCTGCGTCATACCACCGTTAAGACCCGTCCATACCCCGGCTTCCCTACGGATATGCAGTCTCAGATCTGTGTGTGTATGTCCATTGCCAACGGCATCAGCCGCTTGACAGAGAGTGTGTATGAGACCCGGTTTTTCGGCTACTGTACCGAACTGACCAACATGGGTGCCGATATTCTCATTAACGGAAAAACCGCTGTTGTTACCGGCACACCCAAGTTGCAGGGAGCACGGGTTTTAGCCCATGACCTGCGAGCCGGTGCGGCACTTGTGATCGCCGGCTTGGTGGCAGAAGGCACAACCCATGTGGAGAACATCCATTTCATCGAGCGTGGCTACGAGCGGATTGTGGAGAAATTCACTGCCCTTGGTGCCGATATGAAACGCGTTGAATAACCCATACCCGGGGCTTGCCCCGGGTATTATTATACGGTATCCCAAAAACATTTGTCTTTACGGTGAGGATATTTGGAATGTTTTACAAAAAAATTCCAAGAAGTTGACAGTGAATAATTCTTGTGTTAAGATACCAAAAATTGAATCGTTTAGATAGAGGCGCGGTACTTCAAAAGTAGTTACCTGCAAGGCCAGGCAGCCGCAGATAACGAAAGGGGAGATCGCCGAAGGGGAAAAGTGGCCTGAACTTTTCTGCCTGGGTCGTCAGAGAATATCTGCCGGACTGTCACAAGACTTTGTGAAGTGCTATCAATGCAGAGCAGAATATATATATTGCTGCTGCTGTTGGATCACTGATCAAAGTGATCCAATTTTTTTATTTTATTTCGAAAAGGAGAAAATGAAAATGAAGAAGATTTTTGCTTTGATCCTGGCTGTTATGCTGGTGCTGTCTCTGGTGGCCTGCGGCAGCAATGATGATGCTGCTGCCGATAACGCCAACGGCGTGGAGGACGGCGTCCTCACCGTAGGCATGGAGTGTGCTTATGCTCCCTATAACTGGACACAGATGGATGACAGTAACGGTGCTGTTCCCATTGTTAACAATCCCGGCTCTTACGCCAACGGCTATGATGTGATGATCGCCAAGCGGATCTGTGAAGCCAATGGCTGGGAACTGGAAGTTATGGCCATCAGCTGGGACGGCTTGACCCCCGCTTTGAATGCCGGGCAGATTGATGCCGTTATTGCCGGCCAATCCATGACCGAAGAGCGTATGGCAGAAGTTGATATGGCAGGTCCTTATTTCTACGCATCCATTGTTTGCGTCACCCAGAAGGACAACGCCCTGGCATCTGCTACCGGTATTTCCCAACTGTCCGGCTCCTGCACTGCACAGACTGGTACCATTTGGTACGACTCCTGTCTGCCTCAGATCGAAGGTGCTGAACTGATGCCCGCATCCGAAACCTCTCCGGCTATGATCATGGCGGTTACCTCCGGCACTGTGGACTACATCTGTACCGATATGCCCACCACTATGCGTGCCTGTGCTGTATACCCCCACCTGGTACTGCTGGACTTCTCCGGCAGCGATGACAACTTCCAGGTTGATGAAGGCGAGATCAACATCGGCATCTCCGTCGTCAAGGGCAACAACTTCCTGAAGGACGCCATGGATGCAGTTCTCAGCGAAATGAGTGTTGACGATTTCAATGCTCTGATGGACGATGCAATCTCTGTACAGCCTGTAATCTAAATA
>JAZNZG010000237.1:0-4144 GCA_045594825.1 Faecousia sp.
GGTATTTACCCAAAACATCACCAACGCAGGTGGCGGACTTTTTGAAAGGCTTGTCAGAGGTCAAACCGCTTTCGTACATGGTGTACAGAATACGGCGGTGGACCGGCTTCAGACCGTCCCGGACATCGGGAAGGGCACGGCCCACGATGACGCTCATGGCATATTCAATATAGGATTTTTCCATTTCATCCACAAGATTGGATGTGGTAATGTGCTGCTCGGGGAACAAAATGTCCTCCGGCTTATAGCTGCGGTTGTGGGAAGCCAAGTTGCGTCACCTCCTTAAATATCAATATTGATGGCGTAGCGGGCGTTGGTCTCGATCCATTCCTTGCGGGGCTCCACCTGTTCGCCCATCAAAATGGTAAAGATCTCGTCTGCACGGCGGGCATCATCCAGGGTGATGCGGCGTAGGGTCCGCTTTTCGGGATCCATAGTCGTCTCCCATAGCTCGTGGGGATCCATTTCACCAAGGCCCTTGAAACGGGAGATGTCCACCTTTGCACCGGACTCTCCACGCATTTCTGCAGAAACCAGATCACGCTCATCGTCAGAATAGGCCACACGCTCCGTCTTGCCCCGCTTGAGCTTGTACAGAGGGGGAACTGCGGAGTAAACAAAACCGTTCTCGATGAGAGGACGCATATAACGGAAGAAGAAGGTCAAAAGGAGCGTCCGGATATGGGCACCGTCCACGTCCGCATCGCTCATGATGATCACTTTGTGGTAGCGTACCTTTTCCAGGTCAAAGTCCTCTCCGATGCCGCCGCCCAAAGCCACGATGAGGGGGCTGAGCTTGTCGTTGCCGTAGACCTTGTCCACTCTTGCCTTTTCCACATTGAGCATCTTGCCCCACATAGCCAAAATCGCCTGGAAGCGGGAGTCTCTGCACTGAATGGCAGAGCCGGCTGCGGAGTCACCCTCGACGATGTAAAGCTCGCACAGGGAGGGGTCTTTTTCGTTGCAGTCCTGGAGCTTGTCGGGCATACCACCGGATTCCAGTCCGGTCTTGCGGCGGGCATTTTCTCTTGCCTTGCGGGCAGCTTCTCTTGCCCGGTTTGCCATCATGGCCTTTTCCAAAATAATTTTGGCGGTGGCAGGATTTTCTTCAAAATAGATAGTCAGCTGTTCATTGACCACCTGATCCACCAGTGTGCGGATATAGGCGTTGCCCAGCTTTGCCTTGGTCTGACCCTCGAACTGGGCGTCCGTCAGCTTTACGGAGATGATGGCGGTGATGCCCTCACGGCAGTCCTCGCCGGAGACCTTGTCGTCGCCCTTAATAATGCCGTTTTTCACGCCGTAGGCATTGAGCACTCTGGTCAGTGCCGTCTTGAAGCCGGTCTCATGCATGCCGCCCTCAGGCGTACGGACATCGTTGGCAAAGGACTGGATGGACTCGTTATAGCCGTCGTTGTACTGAATAGCGATCTCGGCAGAGGCATCTTCCTTATTGCCCTGCATATAGATCACATCATTATGAATGACGCTCTTATGACGGTTGGACCAGGTGGCAAATTCCCGGATACCGCCCTCATAGCACATGGTCTTGGAAACAGGCTCGTCCCCACGGTCGTCGGTGATGGTGATGGACAGGCCGGCATTCAGAAAAGCCTCTTCCCGCATGCGGTCCCGGAGCACATCAAAGCTGTACACCACATCGTCAAACATCTCGGGGTCCGGCTGGAAGGTGACCTCGGTACCGTTTTTATCGGTCTTGCCCACGATCTTCATATCCTGGGTGATATGTCCCCGGGAGAATTTCATCTCGTAGATATTGCCGTTTTTGTAGACCCGGGCCGTCAGCCACTGGGACAGGGCGTTCACAACGGACGCACCAACACCGTGCAGACCGCCGGACACCTTGTAACCGCCGCCGCCGAATTTACCGCCGGCGTGGAGCACCGTAAAGACCACCTCTAGAGCAGGCTTGCCGGTCTGCTGCTGGATATCCACGGGGATACCGCGGCCGTCGTCGGTAACGGTTATGGAATTGCCGGGGTTGATGGTAACGGTGATATGCTTACAGTAACCAGCCAACGCCTCGTCAATGGAGTTATCCACGATCTCATACACCAGATGGTGCAGACCGGAAGCAGAGGTAGAGCCGATATACATACCCGGACGCATACGAACAGCCTCCAGGCCCTCCAGGACCTGGATCTGTTCGGCACCGTATTCCTGTAATACTTTTGTTTCGTCAGACATAAATTATATACTCCTGTTCTCAAAAAAACATGTCATCCCAAACCGGTGCTCACAATGACACCTAATGAATAACTGTTCCTCTCTCTATTTCAATGGTTTTTCCCAGCTTGGTAAAGCGACCGGGCTCGCAGCATGTGATGAACACCTGGCCTTTATCGATCTGATTTAATACAAAATCCTGTCTGCCGGGATCCAGCTCCGAAAGAACATCGTCCAATAGCAGCACCGGCAGCTCTCCCGACTCCCTTGCCATCAGGTCACGCTGGGCAAGCTTTAATGAGATGGCTGCGGTACGGGTCTGTCCCTGGGAGCCAAAGGCCTTCAAAGAAAGGCCGGATAAGGTCACATCAAAATCATCCTTGTGGGGACCGGTAAGACACTGGGCACAATCCAGCTCTGCCCAGTGATGGCTTTCCAAGTGCTCCTGCAGCTGTCCGGTAAGAACAGACACCGGTGCAAAAGGATCGGTAACGGTGGAGACCGTCTTATAGGTAAGGGAAAACTCCTCACTTCCGCCGGAAAAATGGCGGTGATACTGCTCCGCTTCCCGGCCAAGACCCTGGTAGAATCTGGCACGGTAGGAAATAAGCAGAGCCCCCACCTGGCACAGCCGGGCATTATACTCCGGCAATATTTCCAAAAGGGCAGGATTTTCGTGCCTGTCCTTTAATATCCGGTTTTTATTTTCCAGGATCCTGCCGTATTCACTTAAGGCCGCCTCATAATTGGGACGAAGCTGGCACAGGGCCTGGTCTCCCAGCTTCCGCCGGGCAGATGCACCTGCCTTCAGCACCATCAGGTCCTCCGGGCAGAACAGCACCGTCTGCAGCACACCGGAAATATCCGTTGCTGTCTTTTTCTTAACCCCGTTGCAGTAGATCTGACGGGGTCTTGCGGCAGGAAAGATCACCCACCGCAGTGTCTGTGTCCGCTCCTGGGAATAGACCGTTCCTGCCAAATCAGCAAACTCCGCACCCAAACGGACAAGCTCGCCGCTTCTTTGGGTGCGAAAGCTTTTTCCGGAGCCAAGATATGCCACCGACTCCAAAAGATTGGTTTTTCCCTGGGCATTGTCACCCACGATCAAATTCACACCGGGGTCAAAATCCAGACACAGCTCCCGGTAGTTCCGGAAGTCACGGAGTAAAATACTGTTAAGCTTCATGAATACAGATCAGATAGGTGGTGCCCATAAAGCAGAAGGTATCCCCGGGATAAAGCTTTTTGCCACGCATGGTGCAAACCTCCGCGTTGACCTGTACTTCCCCTTCCTGGATCAGGGTCTTTGCCATGCCGCCGGATTCAACGGCATTGGCATATTTCAGTGCGTCCTGCAGCTTGATAAATTCTGTGTAGATCACCACAGGAACTGCTTCGGGCTTTTTTCTTCTAACGGTTACTTTCATTTTCCGCTCCGATTCTCAGTTATTCTTAATACGGACAGGAAGTACCATGTAGGCATAATCCTGCTTGTCGTCCACAGGGGTCAGCACGATGGGGCTCAAACCATTGGTCAGCTCCAGCACCACCTCATCTCCGGGAATGGCACGCAGAGCATCGGAAAGATACCGGACATTAAAGCCGATCTCCAGCTCCTTGCCGTCACCGGCAATGGCACAGCGGTCCTCGGCGGCACCGATGGTGGTGTTGGTACGCAGCTGCAGCACCTGGTCAGAGAATACACAGCGGACAGGGCTCTTGTATTTTTCGGAAACGATCAGACCCACACGCTCAATGGAAGAAGCCAGATCATAAACA
Organism: Faecousia sp.; assembly: GCA_045594825.1. Taxonomy (GTDB): domain Bacteria; phylum Bacillota; class Clostridia; order Oscillospirales; family Oscillospiraceae; genus Faecousia. Next base: position 3,967 of record JAZNZG010000237.1, read on the forward strand.
TTGGCGGTCAGCTTTACAGGGCAGTTTGTGGGCACGACTCTTCTCCAATCCAGGAAATCACCCTCCAGCAGGCGGCAGATCAAAGTTGCATCGCCCATCTGGAACAGAATGTTCTTGCTGCCCAAAGTGAATGCCACATCCTCATCGGAATCCTGAAGGATCTTTTCCACTTCCTTCA
>JAZNZG010000238.1:0-5280 GCA_045594825.1 Faecousia sp.
GAACTTCTCACCCACCTTAGCCAGGAAACGGGCCTGGGTGTTGCCGTTCAGGTCCTTGACGATGCGGTTGTAGTCCATGATGTAGAGCTGGTCGTCGGGGAAAATAACAGACAGGAAGTAGTTAAATTCCTCACTGCCGTCCCAGCCGGGATTTTCCTCTCTACGCTTCATGCCCACCCGCACAGCGGAAGCGGAACGGTGGTGACCGTCGGCGATGTAGAGGTTCTCCACACCTGCGAAAACTTCGCAAATTTCGCCAATCACTGCATCCTCGTCCACGACCCACACGATGTGGGAAATGCCGTCCTCGCTGACAAAGTCGTATACGGGAGCCTTGCTCTGCATCACACCGTTCACCAGCTCATCGATGCGGCTCTGGGAGCGGTAGGTGAGGAAGATGGGGCCGGTATTGGCATCGCAGTAGTCCACATGGTTGATGCGGTCCTGCTCCTTATCGGCACGGGTCAGCTCATGCTTTTTGATGATATTGTTGCGATAATCGTCAATGGAGGTACAGCCCACGATACCGATCTGTGCTCTGCCGTCCATGACCTGCTTGTAGATGTACAGGCAGGGCTTTTCGTCCTGAATGAACACGCCCTTAGCGATCATATCATACAGGTTATCCCGGGCCTTTTCATACACCTTCACATCGTACAAATCGATGGCGGGATCCAGGTCGATCTCAGCCTTATCCACATGGAGGAAGGAGTAGGGATTGCCCACTACCATCTCCCGGGCCTCCTGGCTGTTCATCACATCATAGGGCAGTGCGGCCACCTGATCAGCCAGGGCGGGGGTGGGCCGTACAGCCTTAAAGGGTCTGACAACGCTCATGCATATTCTCCTTTACTGAAAATCCCGGATGATGGTAACGATCTCACCGCCGATACGGGCCTGAGCTTCCTTGGTGGCACCGCCGATATGGGGGGTGACGGATATCCTGGGATGGGTGTACAGAGCCTCGTTCTTGCAGGGCTCTTCGGTGTAAACATCCAAAGCGGCACCGGCCAGCTGACCTGCATCCAGGGCCTTAATGAGAGCCTCCTCGTCCACAACGCCGCCCCGGGCGGTGTTGATGATGAAGGCGGAGGGCTTCAGAAGCTCCAGCTCCTTCTGGCCCAGCACCGGCTTCTTGTCAGCGGGCATGGGGATATGGAGGGAGATATAGTCGGATACCTTCAAAAGCTCCTCCAGGGGCAGGTACTGATAGTCGGGGAAGCCCGGGGCCTCGCCTCTACGCTGGGTGTATACCACCTTCATACCCAGAGCCTTGCCCCGCAGAGCCAGCTCCTGAGCGATACGGCCGAAGCCGATGAGGCCCAGGGTCTTGCCGCCGATCTCGGTGCCCTCGTAATTTTTCTTATTCCACTGACCCTGACGCATGGTCACATTGGAAATACCGATGTACCGGGCCAGGCTGAACATATGGCCCAGAGCCAGCTCTGCCACGGAAGCGGAGCTTGCGGCGGGGGTGTTCCGCACGGTAATGCCCTTGCTTTCGGCGTAAGCGACATCGATGTTGTCAACACCCACGCCGCCCCGGATGATAAGCTTCAGCTTGCCCTTGACGGCCTCGTCGATATGGGCTTGACGCACCTTGGTCTTGGAACGCACCACCACAGCGTCAAACTGCTGCAGGGCCGCACCCAGCTCCTCGGGAGCAAAAAACTGTTCAACTACCTCGTGACCCAGCTCACGCAGTGCAGCAACACTGCCCTGGTCCATACCGTCTGTAACTAAGATCCGCATATATTAACCTCTTTCATATTTTAATTAAATACGCCTAAAGCCCCCCTTTAGGCAAGGGGGCCTTTTTATTTAGCCGTTGTCGGCCTCGAACTTCTTAAGGAACTCCACCAAAGCCTCCACGCCTTCTCTGGGCATGGCGTTGTAGATGGAAGCCCGGAGGCCGCCCACAGACTTATGGCCCTTCAGGTTATCGTAGCCGGCAGCCTTGGTGGCGGCAACCACCTGAGCGTCCAGTTCCTTAGATTCGGTGACGAAGGGAACATTCATAAGGGAGCGGACTTCCTTCTCCACAGTGCCCTTGAACATCTTGGAGCTGTCCAGGAAATCGTAGAGGATCTTGGCCTTCTCTTCATTCTTCTGATTCATAACTTCCAGGCCGCCGATGCTCAGCAGGTACTTGAACACCTTGCCGCAGCAGTAAATATCCCAGCAGTTGGGGGTATTGTACATGGAGCCGGAGTCGGCATGGGTCTTGTACTGCATGTAAACAGGCAGGTCAGCCAGGTCATCCCGAATGAGGTCCTCACGGATGATGACCACCACCATACCGGCGGGGCCAACATTCTTCTGCACACCGGCGTAGATCATGCCGTAGTCAGACACGTTGCAGGGCTTACTCAGGAACATGGAGGACTGGTCGGAAACCAGCACATGGCCCTTGGTGTTGGGCAGCTTCTGCCAGGTAGTGCCGTGGATGGTCTCATTTTCGCAGATGTAGACATAGTCGGTATCTTCGGGGATATCCAGGTCAGAGCAATCGGGGATATAGCTGTAATTTCTGTCCTTGGAGGAGGCAGCCACAATGACCTGGCCCACCTTCTTGGCCTCAGCGATGGCCTTTTTGGACCAGGCACCGGTCTCGATGTAGACGGCCTTACCGTTCTTCATCAGGTTCATGGGGATCATGGAGAATTGCAGGGTGGCACCGCCCTGAATGAACAGCACCTTATAATGATCGGGAATGTTCATCAGCTTCCGCAGGTCCTGCTCTGCCTCATCCACGATGGTCTGGAACACAGCACTGCGGTGGGACATTTCCATGACACACATACCGCTGCCGCGGTAGTTGAGCATTTCATCCCGGATCTCCTCCAGCACGCATTCGGGCATCATAGCCGGGCCGGCGGAAAAGTTAAAGGAACGACCGTATTTCATAATGGAATCCTCCTAATAATAGTATGGTAATACTATACCACAGGATCTTTGGGTATTTCAACCAAAATCACGGTTAAAACGGAATATTTTTGTTATGCTTTTCACAGACGGAGCAATCTCCGTCACAGACGAACAAACCTCCCTGTTCCCGGGATTTCATCTGCAGCTCCAGGTTCTTGATGGTGACGGTGGTACCGGGAGCCACGCTGGAGGTGATGAAGGCATTGGAGCCGATGACGCAGTCATGGCCGATCACCGTATCCCCGCCCAGCACCGACGCACCGGCGTAAACGGTGACATTGTCCCCGATGGTGGGGTGCCGCCGTTTGCCTCTGAGGCATTGACCGCCCCTTGTGGACAACGCACCCAGGGTGACGCCCTGGTACAGCTTCACCCGGTCACCGATGACGGTGGTCTCACCCACCACGATGCCGGTGCCATGGTCGATGAAGAAGTATTTTCCGATGGTTGCACCGGGATGGATATCGATGCCCGTCACACAGTGGGCATGCTCGGTCATGATCCGGGGGATCATGGGCACCTTCATCAGATACAGCTCATGGGCCAGGCGGTACACCGTCACGGCAAACATGCCGGGATAAGCAAAGAGGATCTCCTCCACCCCGGTGGCGGCGGGATCTCCCTGGTAAAAGGCCTCCAGGTCCAGCTGCAGCAGCTCCCTGATCCGGGGGATCTTTCCCAAAAATTCCAACGCGGTCTGCTGTGCCTTACATAGAGCCTCCTGCTCCTGCATATCCTGCCCCTGGTAGACCAGGCTGATTTCCCGGCTCAGGTGATACATCACATCCTCGATGAGAACCGACAGGTTGTGTTTTTCGTTGTACAGCCGGTAATTTTTCTCCCGGAAGTAGCCGGGGAACAGGATCCTGCGGAGCTTGCCCAATATCTCCACGATCACCTGGGTATCCGGTCTTCGCTGGGTCTGCATCCGGTCGATGGGCCGCCCGGAGCGGTAGTCCTGCAAGATGGTGTCCACCACGGCTTCGATCCTTTGTTCAATGGGTAACATACACATCCCTCCTTTTGGCCTTTTATATCATAGTCGGCAGGGCAAGTCAATGTGACCGTTGACAATCTCTGCCCCCGGGAATTATAATTTCAGTAACAATGCATAGAAAAATAATTTTCTTATAAAAATATCTGCAAGCGAGCTGTATCCCGGCACCAAAGCGGTGCCGCCTTTGACTTATACTTAATATTAATATTAGCATTAATATTAGTATTAATATTAGTATTAATCTTTATCTTGCTTTCGTTCTGCTTTCGTTCTGCTTTCGTTTTGCTTAATGCATTTTTGGAGGTATCCTTATGATCCACACATCCCTTGATCGCCTTATCGGCCGTACGCCCCTTTTGGAGTTGGGCGGCGTTATGAAGGCCTATGACCTGTCCGCCCGGCTGCTGGCCAAGCTGGAGTTTATGAATCCCGGCGGCTCTGCAAAGGACCGGGTGGCACTTGCCATGCTCAACGACGCAGAGGAAAAGGGCCTGCTGTGTCCCGGGGGAACGGTCATCGAGCCCACCTCCGGCAACACCGGCATCGGCCTTGCCCTGGTGGCGGCAGCCCGTGGTTATAAGACCATCATCGTCATGCCGGACACCATGAGCATAGAGCGTCAAAAGCTGATGACCGCCTACGGAGCGGAGGTGGTGCTGACCCAAGGCTGCCTTGGCATGCAGGGAGCCATTGATAAAGCCCGGGAGCTGGCAAGGGCCATCGCCGGCAGCTTCATTCCGGACCAGTTCGGCAACCCCGCCAATCCCCAGGCCCACTACCGCACCACCGGCCCGGAGATCTGGGCAGATACCCAGGGCCGGTTGGATGCCTTTGTAGCCGGAGTAGGCACCGGCGGCACCATCACCGGCACCGGCCGGTATTTGAAAGAGCAGGATCCCAATATCACCGTGGTGGCGGCAGAGCCTGCGGACTCTCCCCTCTTAAGCCGTGGCATATCCGGCCCTCACGGTATCCAGGGCATCGGTGCAAACTTTATTCCCCCGGTGCTGGACACCAAAATTTACGACCGCGTCCTCACCGTCACCCAGGAGCAGGCCTATGCCGCCGCCCGTCTGGCCGGCAGAGCCGACGGCATATTGGCGGGCATCTAATCGGGAGCCGCTCTCCATGCCGCCATTGAGGTGGCAAAGGATATGCCCGGCAAGACCGTGGTGGTGGTGCTGCCGGATACCGGCCAGCGATACCTGTCCACCGACCTGTTCCAATAAAAAAGCTTCCCTCTTGTGGCACCTTCCTTACGGAGGGTTCCACAAGAGCGAGCTTTTTTACAGCACATATATGATGATGCCCACAGCCTGCAACGCACTTCCCAGCACCACGAAGATGTGGAACAC
>JAZNZG010000239.1:0-1578 GCA_045594825.1 Faecousia sp.
CCGGACAATACCATCACCCAGGCGGCCCAGCTGGCTGCCTACTATGCCGAAACAAAGGGCGGACAAAATCTGCCGGTGGATGTGACCCCGGTAAAGCAGGTGAAAAAAGTCCCCTCCGGAAAGCCGGGCATGGTGATCTACCACACCTACCGCACCGTGTATGTCAATCCCTACAAGGATATCGTCATGGATGCACTGAACGCAGAGCCGTCGCATAAAGAAGAATAACCGATACAAACTAAGGCCGGGGCATATTGCCCCGGCTTTTTTCGTTGTTCAAAAATTATTTATAATTGTAGCTATTGACTTTTTTAGCACTCTATTGTATAGTGTGCTTAGCACTCAATGGTGTTGAGTGCTAAACGAAAGGAGGAGCACAAATGGAACTCACCGAACGGAAAAAGAAGGTCCTGCGGTCAGTGGTAGACCTGTATATCCGGACTGCTGAGCCTGTGGGCTCCAAGGCCATCACGGAGCTTCCGGACATGAAGTATTCCTCCGCCACCATCCGCAACGAAATGGCAGACCTGACCAGCATGGGTTATCTGGAACAGCCCCACACCAGTGCAGGCCGCATCCCTTCCGCCGCCGGTTACCGTCTGTATGTGGATGAGCTGATGATGGATTACCGTCTGAGCATGGACGAGACCAAGTCCATTAGTTTCGCCATTGAAGAAAAGATGCAGCGGGTGGATAAGCTGGTGGAAAAGGTCGCCAAGCTGGTTTCCCAGGCCACCGACCTGCCGGCTATTTCCGTAGCTTCCCGCTACGGCGGAGCAACCGTCAAGCGGTTTGAGCTGATTTTGGCCGGACAGGGCAGCGTGATCTTAGTTATCATGCTCTCCAACGATGAAGTTGTGAACAAGCTCATCAAGCTGCCGGTGAATGTATCCGATGCAGACCTTAAGATCCTTTCCGCTGTGCTCAACGCCACCATGACAGAAATCCCTGCCGAGGAGTTCTCCCCGGAACTGCTGGAGCGGGTCATGGGTGCCGCCGGTGCAGCCGCAAGTCTGGTGCCCATTATCATGGAATTCACCACCGACACCCTGAACCGCCAGGGCAGCACCAACATGGCCGTTGCCGGACAGATGCGGATCCTGGGTCAACCGGAATACCGGGATGTGGACAAAGCCCAGCGGCTGATGTCCTCTCTGGACGAGGAATCCTTGGCAAACCTGCCTGCCGTGATGCAAGATGCCAATGGCACCAAGGTTTTGGTAGGTCCCGAGCATGTGGCACAGGAGCTGAAGGATACCTCCGTGGTCATGACCAAATTTGATATTGGCGACGGAATGCACGGTATGATCGGCGTTGTGGGCCCCACAAGAATGGATTATGCGAAGGTCACGGCAAGATTGGGTTATTTTGCCGAGAGCCTTTCCAAAATGTTTGCAAAACCCGAGCAGCCCCAGCTCCCGGCTGCTGAGGAAAATGAGGAGGCTTAACCCGTGGCAAAAAAGGATAAGGAAAAGAAAGAACAGCCTGTGGAAGAAACCCTGCAGGAAGAAGCAGCAGAACAGACCCCGGAGGTCAATCCCTGGGAAGAAAAATATAACGCTGAGCATGACAGTTTCC
>JAZNZG010000240.1:0-4321 GCA_045594825.1 Faecousia sp.
AGGAGTGTGAATCACAATGAAACTGATCATTAAAAACGACTACGAAGAAATGTGTGCATGGGCAGCCGATCATATTGCCGATGCCATCAATAACCACAAGGAAGCCCGACCCTTTGTGCTGGGTCTTCCCACCGGCTCCTCTCCTTTGGGCGTTTATAAGCGTCTGATTGAAAAGAACAAGGCCGGCGAAGTGACCTTTAAAAATGTTGTCACCTTCAACATGGACGAGTATGTGGGTCTGCCCAGAGAACATGACCAAAGCTACTGGTACTTCATGCACGACAATTTCTTCAACCACATTGATATTCCCGCTGAGAACATCAACATCCTCAATGGCATGGCTGAAGATCTGGAGGCAGAATGTCAGCGTTACGAAGATAAGATCGCATCCTACGGCGGTATCGACCTGTTCCTGGGCGGTAGCGGTGTTGACGGCCATATCGCCTTCAACGAGCCTTTCACCTCCCTGGTCTCCCGTACCGGCGTCCGTGCTCTGACCGAGGACACCCTCATCGTCAACTCCCGTTTCTTTGGTGGCGACCCCAACAAGGTTCCCAAGACCGCTCTGTCTGTGGGTGTTGGCACTGTCTGTGATTCCAAGCAGGTCCTGCTGATCATCAGCGGCCACAACAAAGCCCGTGCCCTGCGTCACTGCGTGGAAGGCGGCGTTGACCATGCATGGACCATTTCTGCCCTGCAGCTGCATCCTGACGGCATCGTTGCCTGCGACGAGGCCGCCTGCGGCGAACTGAAGGTAGACACCTACAAGTACTTCAAGGAAATCTACAAGAACGAGAAGTAACCTCTTATAATACGGTCAAAAGCTGCCGGCATGATCATGCCGGCAGCTTTTTTCAGGGTTTTAACGCATCCGTCAGCAGACGCCGATAGATGCCAATAAATTTTTTCCGGGCCGCAGTCTCCTCGGCAACGGTCAGCAGGCCCTTTCGGTACCGCTGACCCAGCCGCTCCGCTTCCTTACGCATCATTTTCAGTTCCCGGTCCACAGCTCCAATGGCTGCGTTGGCAGTAGGGTCGGATCGATAGTTTGACATATTGTTGCCTCCTTAATAATAATTCCCTCTTTGGAAGAGCAACAAAAACGCTCATTCCGCAAATGGGCAGACTTCTCCTTGAGAGTCATACACATTTGCAAAACAAGCCGTCAAACTATTTAGTACATTTGTAACAGTACCATAACACCATTTGGGCCAAATGTCAAGCGGCATCATTGTTTGCTGCCCCATCAGCAAGCAAACTCAACCTTTGACATTTATCCCTTTTTCTTGTGATTTAAACGAACAAAGACGCGACATTGTTCTAAGCAAAGTTCCCGCTGTTCCGCCTCTAAAGAACGAAATATTCGCAACAATTCATCCTCCTGTGGTGTATACATTTTGTTCTGTCGTTTTTCCAGCAAATAATCGACCGAAACATTAAAAAACTCTGCAATCGCTTTTAGTGTGGCAAAATCAGGTTCTCTGGCGTTTTGAACATAGCTTCCTAGTGTTGATGGGGCGATGTTTAAATTGATAGCAAGCTCTTTTTGCGTCATATCTCTTTCTTCAATTAAGGTCCGCAACTTCTCTCCAAAACTCATATAATCACCTCGTCATACATTATAGAGAAAACCTTTGTGTTTCTTTTGAATCTACTCGTTTTGCGTTGACAAAATGCAAAACGAGTGCTATATTAAGTATGCTTTTTCGCTTTTGGAAAAATAAGTAATAAATTAAAGCGACTGGCGTTTATATATTTATAAATGTTAAGATAGTGTTTGAAAGAGGGGCATATTATGAAGAAAACCGGAAAGAGTTTATTATTAGTATTGTGCTTCTTAGCGGGAATGATTGCACAACCGGCAATCAGCCTTGCTGTTGCCGCAACAGAATCCGAAGTCACGGCAGAAACAACGAAAGAAACCAGTTTTGTGGAAACCGATTTTGTTGAAGATAACACGGAGCCAACTATCTCTGACAACGCCCTTGCCTCCGACGATTTGCTGATAACACAGCAGGAAGATACCAGCACTGAATTAACAGAAGGATCTATTTCTAACGAAACACAAGAAATCACCGATTATCAAGCAGAAGAAACCGCCTTAAACGAAGACATCACATCTTCAGATATCAATCAAACAACACTTGTTAATGTAAAGGATTTTGGTGCTGTCGGCGATGGAATTACTAATGATAAGCCAGCAATTGCAAATGCTCTTAATTATGCTGCCGCCCACCTTCCCGCTACAGTATATTTCCCCACAGGACAGTACGGCATCAGTTCCGGCGGAATTTATTTGCAATTACCATTAGGTTCCGGCGGACTGACCGTAATGGGTGACGGTGGGGGGCTTTCAGTAATTAAATACCTCGAAGACTGGGTTCCTAGCGGAACTTGGGTAGCTTTGCGTATTCTACCTGTTTCCAGGCCCTCCTCGGAAGATGAATATCTCCACGACATCACTATATCGAATTTAGGTGTATATGATACAGATCCCGTTAATCACGCATGGACCGTCGCTAACAACGGCTCAGCAGAAGAAACACATGGCTTTGACATTCAATATTGCATCAGAGCTGCCGTGGAAAACTGTTTTATCAACAGCGTGGGAGACGAGGCCATTGATATGGTCTATTGTATCGATTCTGTAATCGCTAATAACACAGTGACAGGCAGCCCCGGTGCCGGTTCGGCCGGTGGTGCTATTTCTGCGGGTGACGGTTGTAAAAATGTGCGGATCGTCAACAACTGTGTCAGCAACAGTACACACCTCTCCGGAAAAAGCAACTTTGGTATTGCAGTTGAGGCCCTTACAGGTTCAATAGAGAATATCGTTATTGCTGACAATACGATTAGTAATATCCAAGGGTATGGCATCAACATTGGTGCCCCTAACGGCACGATCGACGGTGTTGTTGTGGACGCAAACATCATTTCCGATTGTTCAAACGGTATACGCCTTATGGGCAAAGGACAAAAAACAAATATAGCTCTAACGGATAATGTCATCAAAAATATTAACAATGGCATCGTTTTTCAAGATGGTGCCTCCGATAACACTATAATTGATGGATTCCTTATTGACGGGATTCAAACAACTGCTATTCGTATAATTACCCCAAGCATGTCCAATACCATCATCTCCAACGGCACCATTACAAACTCTCAGTTCACAGCCATATACAACGCTGGCAATCACACAAAGATCAATAATGTTTTAATTAACGGTGTTGGTTTGGCAGGAAATGTTACAACTGCCGCAATCCTGCAATATCCTTCCGCCGGAAGCTGTGAGGTCAGTAAAGTAACAATCAAAAACTGCAAAAATTCCAAGGCGATCCATCTGGTTGAAACGGTCATTGACACCATTATTGAGCAGGACGAAGTGTCCGGATATGTAAGTATCAGCGGAGCAAAAATTATTCACGGCGGCAAAGTAAACCGCATGCTTCAAGGTTTGAAAAATGGAGCAACCATCAATGGCTTGGAAATTTCTACGGAAACCAATTTAGGTACTCATGCTATTTATCTGAATGGTTTAACGAACTGTATGATCACAAACTGTCGAATTATGATTCCATCTCGGTATGCCATTAAAGAGAACGGCTCTGCAAACAATAATATTATTACCAACAACATAACAAGCAGACCCATTGGCATTGTAGGTTCAAATACTGTTGAAAGCGGAAATATTGTTGCCTAAAGTATCCCCCGGTAAAATGAACCGAACCAGCAAAAACGGACAATAGACAAAACACCCCCTAATGTAGGATAATAACTACATTAGGGGGTATCGTTATGTCTAAACGAAATTACGCACATATCAAGGTTTTGCTACCAACGATAGAAGCTATGGTGGCAGAGGGAATGACCCAAAGAGAGATTGCAGAGCATTTCGGCTTTAAGGATACGATAACAGTATTGTGGCATATAAGGCAGCCACACAGCAAACTATTAATCTTGTCCCGGACACAATCCGGCTGGCAATGAAGAAGGAGAAAAAGAGAGTCGCTGCGGAGTTGTAGCTCCACAGCGACCAAGGGTTTCAATACGCTTCACAGGGGCATTTCAACCTAACTCAATCTTACGGGATAACGCCGTCAATGTCAAGTAAGGGTAATCCTTATGACAACGCAATGGCAGAAAATTTCTTCTCCATTTTGAAAACAGCGTGCATTTACCGGCACCGTTCTCACCCACCAGGGCATGAACCTCACCGGCCTGCAGGCTGAAGCAGACATTGTCCAACGCACGGACACCAGGGAATTCCTTGCAAATGTTTTCCATGCGGACGACTTCGTTTGCCATCGTATTCCCTCTT
>JAZNZG010000241.1:0-4727 GCA_045594825.1 Faecousia sp.
TAGCAGGCCTCCGTTGCCCGCATACCGCCTTCGATCAACCCACGGGCATGCAGCAGCCGCCGTTGGGACAAATATGAATGGATGGTAAAACCGGTCTCCTGGCGGAACTGCCGCATCATGTGGTACTTGCTGATATAGAAGGCCTCTGCCAGGGCATCAATATCCAGATCCTCCATCAAATGGCTGTCAATATATTTCATCAGTTCCAGAATCCGGGCATTTTGGGGAATGACCGGCTGCGGATTCTGAGCATCCTCTTTTCGAAGATCCCGTCCGATCTCCACCAGTAGCTGCAGCAGTGCAATATTGCTGAGCAGTTCCCGCCCGTATTCCTCTCCGGACAGCTCTTTTTCCAGTGCCTGTGCCAAAGAAAATATCTTCCGCCGGCTCGGTTCTCTTGTGCGTAACACATGGCCCCATTCTCCGGAAAAGACCTGTGCCAGCGGGCAGTCTGCGGTAGATTCCCGTTGCAAAAATTCCGGGGAGATGTAAATGATGATGCGTTCATAGGGAACGCCCTCCTCCAGCTCCGGGCGGTGAACGCTGCGGCTTCCAATGAGCACCGTATCTCCAGGCTGCAGCAGGTAACGCTGTCCGTCCACCACATAGCTGCCGCTGCCGGAAACCAGCAGCAATAACTTGCAAAACTCGTGATAATGGTAGTCCACTTTCGTTCCTTGCTCAGACCGCAGATGGAACAGCCGGAAATTTTCCAGCAAATAGCCCCTCTTCTCATATTCTGCCATAGGTCGTCCCTCTCAAAATAGCATTATTTGCAATAATTATAGCATATATTGCGTTTAATTTGCAAGATGTGCGTTATATAATAGCCAAGGAAAATAAAAAACTTTCTTGGAGGTCATCCTATGAAGAAGTTTCTGAAAAACTATTCCTTTATTATTTGCATGCTTATCGGCATCGTTGCCGGTTGTATCACCGGTGCTTTCTGGCCCGGTGCCACCGCTCTGGAGCCTTTGGGAACCCTGTTCATCAACATGATGTTCTGTATCGTCGTTCCCATGGTGTTCTGTTCCATCGCCTCTGCCATCGCCAACATGGATAACGCCAAGCGGGCAGGTAAGGTCATGGGTACCACCATCGTCAGCTTCTGCGTTACCGCAGCCATCGCTGCCATCATTATGTACATCGTCTGCCGTATCATCCCCCTGGTCCCCGAAAGCTATCAGGCCATTCAGGGTGAAGTCGACGAGCCCATGTCCCTGGGTCAGATGGTCATCGGCTTCTTTACCAAGCCCGACTTCTATGAACTGCTCAGCCGCAGAGCCATTCTGCCTCTGATCGTATTTGCTGTTCTCTTCGGCTTTGGTGTACAGATGTCCGGCGGCAAGGAAACCCCCGTTGCCAAGTTCCTGGCCAGTGCCACCGACGCACTGATGAACATGGTTAAGCTGGTCTCCTACTACGCTCCCATCGGTTTCTTCGGTTTCTTCGCTTACCTGGTTGCCACCTACGGTCCCCAGCTCATCAGCGACTACAGCAAGACTCTGCTGATCTACTATGTGCTGAGCTTTGTGTATATGTTCGTAATGTTCCCCGTATACGCCCGCTTTGGCGGCGGCAAGGGTGCCGTCAAGGTTATGTTCAAGAACCTGTTTAAGCCCGCAGCCGTTTCCTTCGGCACCTGCTCCTCCGTTGCTACCATCCCCACCAACATGGAAGCTGCTGAAAACACCGGCATCTCCAAGGAAGTTTCCAATGTGGTCCTGCCCATGGGTGCTACCATGCACATGGATGGCTCTGCTATGAGTGCCATCATCAAGGTCGCTTTCCTGTTTGGCGTGTTCGGTAAGGACTTCGGCACTTGGGAAGCCATTCTGGCTATCATCGTAGCCGTGTTCTCCTCTGTTGCCATGTCCGGTATCCCCGGCGGCGGCGGCACCGGCGAACTGGTGCTTTGCACCGTCTTCTTCCCCGACCAGCTGGCCATCGCTTATCCCATTGCACTGGCTCTGGGCAACCTGGTGGATCCCCCCGCAACCATGGCCAACGCTGCCGGCGACTATGTTGTCAGCTACATTGTTGAGCGTTTCGTTACCGGTAAGGATTGGCTCCAGAAGAAGCTGGCTGCCAAGAAGGAACAGTAAACTTATTGTGAACAACCCGCCGTTTCCCCGGCGGGTTTTCATTTTTGTAACATTTGTCTGTTACAGTCTTTGTGTTAAAACTTCAGAAAGAAGGATTTTGCATGAAAAAACTGATTCCCATTCTGTTGTGCTGCACCCTGCTTTTAGGCTGCGACAACACCGCCACCAAGGAGCCTGCTGCCACAGGAAACGATGCTGCTGTGTCCTATCCTCAAGTAGTGCAGCCTGTTTATGAGGAAATCCCCTATGTTTCCCAGTTCGATACCGAAACCGCTATTGTCCTCAGCGACGACGGCATCACTGTAAACGGCGGTGCTGAAACAGATGCAGTATACTGCACCAACGATATTATCTATTATGAGGAACGGGACGCCTACGAAAGCGGCTACCCCTACGGCGAAGGCACCGATGCCGACAAGCACACTGCCCAGGAAGCTGCTGCTCACACTGTGGTGAACATCACCCAACCCGGTGCTTACCGGGTCAGCGGTACCCTGTCCGCCGGTCAGATCCGTATAGATCTGGGTGAAGAAGCCTTCACCGATGAAACAGCAGTAGTGGAGCTGATCTTAGCTGATGCCGACATCACCTGCACCGTTGCCCCGGCGATCCTGTTTATGAATGTTTATGAGTGCGACAATCAGTGGAGCACAGAAACGGCCAAGGCAGATGTGGATACCTCTGCCGCCGGTGCCAAGCTGGTCCTGGAGGGGCAAAATACCGTTTCCGGTTCTTACGTTGCCAAAATCTTCAAGGACAAAGAGGGCGAGAAAAAGCTTTGGAAGCAGGACGGCGCCCTGTATTCCTACATGTCCATGAACGTCTACGGCCCCGGCTCTCTGGACCTGACCGCGGAAAATGAAGGTCTTGACTCCGAACTGCACCTGACCGTCAACGGCGGCAGCATCAATATCCGTTCTGACAATGACGGCATCAACACCAACGAGGATGGCGTTTCTGTCACCACCATCAACGCAGGCACATTGCACATCATCGCCGGTCTGGGTGAAGAGGGCGACGGTATCGACTCCAACGGGTATCTGGTAATTAACGGCGGTACGGTAGTAGCCGCTTCCAATCCCGCTGCCGATGCCGGTATGGATTCCGACCTTGGCTCTTACATTAACGGCGGCACTGTGGCTGCCTTCGGCTCCACTATGGATTGGGCGGAAAGCGATTCCAAGCAGGTGACCATGAACCTTCAATTCGCCCAAAACCAATCCAGCGGCGCATCTATCGTCCTTGCTTATCCGGACGGCACTGCTGTGTTTGCCTACGATCCCAACCAGGACGAGATCCTGGATGAGAATGTTCGACAGTATATGGGTGCCATCGTATCCTCCCCCAATCTGCAGGTAGGCCAAAGCTACGAACTGTACCTTGGCAGTACCATCTCCGGCACGGAGACTGGCGGTGTTTATGATGTCGCCTCTGTCAGCGGCTTCACCGGCGGCAGCCAGATGGCTTATACCGGCACAGATGTGGGCGGTTTCGGCGGCATGGGCGGTCAACGCCCCGGTAATATGGGCGGCGAGTTCACCGGTCAAATGCCTGAGGGCATAGAGCCACCGGAAGACTTTGACCCCAGCCAAATGAACACGCCTCCCAATAGGTTGGAGCGGCCGGATTGGAATGAAGGACAGATGCCGGAGGGTATGGAAATGCCTCAGGACGGTCAACTCCCGGAAGGTATGGAAAAGCCTGACGGTATGAAAGGCGATCCCCAGAGTGACAGAGGATCTGCTGTAGAAAACACACTGTTCTACCTAACCGATCAGGTCAATGCCTTCTCCGGCATTGCTGCAACAACATAAATCAAGGCCGGTGTATGTACACCGGCCTTTTTGTTGTGGTTTTTGGAAAAACGTGCTATACTATCCTTACAAAGGATGTGACATGCCATGATCCGATTTGAATATTTGGATATTTCTCAAAAAGAACAGTATACTGCCTATCTGGAACGCAGCGGAAAAGAAGGCTGCGAGTACAATTTCAACAACCTGTACCTTTGGGGACGGCAACGCGTTTCCTTCCACGAGGGGAATGTGGCATTTTTCTCCCAGTTTGACCGCAAGAGTGTGTACCCCTTCCCCCTGTCCGGCGGCAATTTGAAGCCCACTCTGGACGCCATCATCCATGATGCCGCTGCCCGGGGCATCCCTTGCCGTCTTACCGGCTTGTCTGCCGATGATTGTGCGTTGCTGGAGCAGCTTTATCCCGGAAAATTTCGGGTCCACAACGACCGGGATGGCTATGACTATGTGTATGCCATCGATGACCTTGCCGACCTGAAGGGCCGTAAATTTCAACGCAAGCGGAATCACATCAACCGTTTCCGCCAAATCTGCCCTGACTACACCCTAGAGCCTCTCACCGACGAGAACACAGTAGAGGCGGTGGAGCTGTTGGTGAAGTGGTATACGGACAGAGAACTGGCAGATCCCCACAGCGATTTTCATATGGAAAAGGCCGCCATTTTCAAGGCTCTTCGCAACCGGCGGGAGCTGAACATGGAGGGTCTGCTTCTGAAGCACAACGGTCATGTCTTAGCCTTGACCATGGGCTCCCGACTGTCAAAAACAACCTTTGATGTGCACTTTGAAAAGGCACTGGATGATGTGG
>JAZNZG010000242.1:0-1577 GCA_045594825.1 Faecousia sp.
GAGATCTATAACCGCTATCCCATCCGGGAGCTGACCGTCCATCCCCGCATCCGCACCGCCTTTTATAAGGGCAGTGTGGACATGGATATGTTCCGTTTTTGTATGGAGCACAGTAAAAAACCCGTGTGCTACAACGGCGACATTACAGACCGCTCCAAAGCAGAACGGTTGCAACAGGAATTTCCAGGAGTGGATGCAGTGATGATCGGCAGAGGTCTGATCGCCGATCCGGGCATGCTCACCCCGGGTGGAACCACCGGCAAAGCATTGGAAGGATATATGAACGAATTGCTGGAGGAATATCTCGTATCCTTCGGCGGTTCCCGCAATGCCATGTTCCGGCTGAAAGAGCATTGGGGCTTGCTGATCCCCAAATTCTGTAAGGACGAAAAGCTGGCAAAACGCTTACGGAAAACCACAGACCTTTCCGAATACCGCACCATTACCGCAGAAATTTTCCGCTCGATATGATAAAAAGGCGACACCCATGTGGGTGTCGCCTTCCGTTTTTTTATTACAGAATATCCTTCTGTGCCAGGCAAATCTTGCTGTAGTCGGTTTCCACAGGATAATCAGCCTGTGCCAGCACCAGCTTTTCACGAATGACCTGAGCAATGAATTCTTCTGCCACCAGGAAACTGCTGTAATCTTCACCGGTAACAAAGAACATGACATGATAGCCATAAGGTGACTTTACAATGCCGGTATCACCGTGTACACGCTCTGCATCGATGGACCAGTTCAGGAACTCTTCCACATAGGAGGATTCCATGCTGATGTCGGTATAAAGGCCGCCGTCCACAGCAGAAGCGGTATCGTCGGTGTAGTCAGCTGCCAGCTGGGCAAAACTCTCTTCTGTGGCTTCGCCATCCTTCCACTCCTGCAGGATCCGCTCTGCTTCGGTAAGGGCAGTGTTCCATTCCTCATCGGAGTAGGTCACAGTGCCGTCCTCATTTTCGGTGCCGCCTTCCACGGCAACCAAAATGTGTCGGACATCGGACAGAAGGCCCATATCCTTAGTGATGCCGTTGTTATTGAGAGCTGCTTCATTGGTGGTGTAGTATTCTTCGATCTCGTCAGCAGTGGGGTAAACATCCTCGTAAATGCTGTCCAGATACTCATTGCTTACATAATACACTTCGTTGAAGTGCAGGTAATCTTCCAGGCTCACATTGACGCCCATGCCATCATGGATATACGCATCCAGGCTGTCAAAGCCCTCCATCTCGGCGTGAAGCTTCAAATCATCTTCCATGCCTGCCATGCTTGCCTGCAGCTCATCACTGGGTGTAAAGTTTTCCTGCTCGGCCAGGATCTCCACCAGAGTATAGGACTTCCAGTTACCGATGGCACCTTCAATGAAATACTCCTCCCAGGTCTGGTTGGTAGTTAAACCGCATACCTGCTCGCTCAAAGGCTGACTCAAATCCAGGCCAATATAGGACATATAGTAATAGTATTCATTATAGAAAGTATAAATCAGATTTTGATAATAAAGCTGCAGCTCGCCGTTGGTCAGTTCCTTATTACCCATGGTGGCAACGACCACATCTGCGTTGGCTGCTGCGGTCTCGTCG
>JAZNZG010000243.1:0-2902 GCA_045594825.1 Faecousia sp.
TCATTTCTGCCATTGACCTGTGCCCAGCCAGTAACGCCGGGCCGCATATCCAAACGCCGACGCTGTTCCGGTGTATACCGCTCAATCTGGTAAGGCAGCGTAGGACGGGGGCCCACCAGGCTCATGGTGCCGTTCAAGATATTAAACAGCTGCATCAGCTCATCCAAGCTGGTCTTCCGCAAAAATCTGCCAACCTTGGTGATCCGCTGTTTCGGCTCCAGCATATTGCCGTCTGCGTCCAGGCTCTCCTCCGGGATCAACATGGTGCGGAATTTGTAGATCTTAAAGACTTCCCCATTCTTACCTGCCCGATCCTGTGTAAATACAGCAGGTCCGTTGGAAGTCAGCTTAATAGCAACGGGAATGATAACGAGAACAGGAATCACAGTCAACAGCAGAATCAGCACAAAAGAAATGCAAATATCTGCCATCCTCTTAATGAACATTTGGACTTTCTTCATGGTTAAAGATCCTTTATGGAATATATCTTTTATTTTGCACCCACCATTTCCCGGCACAAGGTCTTATATGTATCGTCCTTATGGGTGGTACCGCCCATATCCGGGCGATATGTGGGCACCATTTCTTCCACCATCCGGCAGATGGCATCGCTATTGTCATAGGCAGCATCCATCAGCTTTTTCAACTGTTCCAGGAACTTGTCTGTGTCAAAGGGCACAGGGTTTCCGATATGGATCAGCTCGTTTTCCGTCTTCTGCATACCTTCCTCAGCCATCAACTTTTCCTCATAAAGCTTTTCTCCGGGACGCAGGCCGGTATAAACAATGTCAATATCTTGATCCGGCTTGTATCCGGAAAGCTTGATCAGATTTCGGGCCAGTTCGTCGATCTTCACCGGGGCTCCCATATCCAACACAAAGATCTCGCCGCCTCCGGCGTAGGTGCCCGCCTGCATCACCAGACTGACCGCCTCGGGAATGGTCATGAAATACCGGATGATGTCCGGATGCGTCACTGTAACAGGACCGCCTTTAGCGATCTGCTTTTTAAACAGCGGGATCACCGAACCGTTGCTGCCCAGCACATTACCAAACCGCACGGCCACAAATTCCGTTACAAAGGCATTCCCTTGCGGCATGGATTGCAGGTCCTCTTCCCGGTGGGTGAACAGTACAGGCAGCATATTTGCCCGACCTTCTTTCACCATTCGGTCGAAGCTCTGGATCACCATTTCGCACAAACGCTTGCTGGCACCCATGATGTTGGTGGGGTTCACCGCTTTGTCGGTGCTGATCAGCACAAACCGGCTGCAGCCGTTCATCAGTGCCGCATATGCCGTTTTATAGGTGCCGATCACATTATTTTTAATTGCTTCACAGGGACTGGTTTCCATCAGAGGCACATGCTTGTGTGCCGCTGCGTGATAAACGATGTCCGGCTTGTATGTTTCAAACACACTGGCAATTCTGCGGCTGTCCCGGACAGAACCCACCAGAACCTTCAGGTCCAGATGAGGATACCGTTCCCGCAGTTCCTGCTCAATCTCATAAGCATTGTTTTCATATACATCAAAAATGATGAGCTGCTTGGGGTGATGGGCTGCCACCTGCCGGCACAGCTCACTGCCGATGGAACCGCCGCCGCCTGTTACCAGGATCACCTTGCCCAAAATATCGTGGTAGATCTGATTCATATTGACCTGGATCGGTTCACGGCCCAACAGATCCTCCACCGCCACATCTTTCATATCGCCCATGCTCACATTGCCGTTGACTAACTGAGCAATACCCGGCAGGTTTTTCAGTTCACAGCCGGTTTCTTTGCAGATATTCAAAATATCCCGGCGGTTTTCAATACTTGCACTGGGGATGGCGATGAAGATTCTTTCAATGTGGTACTTTTTTACATTTGCCAAAATATCTTCTCTGCCGCCAACAATCGGAACACCATCCATATAGCGTCCCCATTTATTGGGATTGTCATCGATGATGCAACAGACTTTCATGACTTCATCCTGCAGGCCCTTAACATCCCGCAGGATGCTCTGACCCGCGTTACCGGCACCAACGATCATGACACGCTTGGTGTTGCTGCTTTTGGCACGTCTTGTCCGTTCCAGCAATACAAAGCGATAGGAGAAACGAATACCCAGGACCAGCAAAAACTGCAGACACAGACCAATGAAATAGTAAGAAAGCGGCATTCTTCCAAACAGCACCGTGATACATACGGTATGCAGCACCGAGCAGGTCGCGGAGGCTGTGCCTACCCGAATCAGCTCATGGAAGCTGGCAAACCGCCACATGCTGTTATACAACCGCATGTAGGCAAATACCACCACGCACACGACCGCGTAAATCGGTGCAAATTTTAAAAACGGCTCCAAATAGTCCGCCTTGGGGATCGCGGAAAACATGCAGTCAAAGCGGAACCACAAAGCCAGAAAGTAGGCCAAATTTACCGCAATGGCATCATAGATCGCCAGCAGTGCCGCAATTTTTTGCCAATGTTCCAATCGGCGACGTCTTTCTCTTCTTCTCATAAGTAACTCCTGTATACCGGTCCACAACTTACTTTACTCTCCCGATGCTTCCCGGAATATTTCATTGCTGAAATGTGTTATTTGGGACAGGATCTCTCCCATACCCTTTTTTTCCAAGTATTGTGAAGCCTTTCCCAAATTGGGCGGTCGGCTGGTTATATTGTGGCAATCAGAACCCAGAAGCTGAACAGTACCGGCTTCCAACATTTTTCTTCCACGCCGCCGGGTGGCAGGATGCAGAAATGTTTCTGCATTCATCTGCACCAGCACATCCATCTCCAACAATTCTTTCAGTGTATCTTTCTTTACGATATCTAAATACCGTTCCACATGAGCGATGATGGGGGTGATCCCACATGCTGTGCTCATATTCCTGATGTCCCGGATGACCTCCCGGTT
>JAZNZG010000244.1:0-11962 GCA_045594825.1 Faecousia sp.
TTTGACCCCAAGATGAAGCGATAATCAAGGAGGAGAGTTTATGGCTAAGAAAAATGAAAACGGCTACCTCTCCGCCCGGGAATCCCGGAGGATTTCCAAGGAGAATCGCCGTATTACCAATGAATATGAAAAGAAGCGTAAGCGTAAAAAGGTGGACGAAGCCGAGTACACCACCCAGATGAAGGACCGGGGCAACGCCGTTGAGTTCGATAATCTGCACTCTTATTTCTTCACCGATGCCGGTACCGTCAAGGCCGTTGACGGCGTCACCTTTGAAGTACCCATCGGCAAGACCGTGGGTGTCGTGGGTGAGTCCGGCTGCGGCAAGTCCGTTACCAGCCTGTCCCTGATGCAGCTGCTGCAGCGGCCTCAGGGTCAGATCGTGGAAGGCGAGATCCGCCTGAACATGGGCGACAAGGCGATCGATATTGCCAAGACTCCCGATCTTGTGATGCAGCAGCTGCGTGGCAACTATATTTCTATGATCTTCCAGGAGCCTATGACCGCACTGAACCCGGTGTTCCGTATCGGTGACCAGGTGAACGAGGTCATTATGCTCCACGATGGCGAGGGCAAGACCGAAGAGGATGTGAAGGCCCGTACCATCGAGCTGCTGGAAATGGTGGGCATCGCCAACAGCGAGGGCGTCTACAAGATGTTCCCCCATGAGCTGTCCGGCGGCATGCGTCAGAGAGTCATGATCGCCATGGCTCTGGCCTGCAACCCCCGTCTGATCATTGCCGACGAGCCTACTACCGCACTGGATGTTACCATCCAGGCACAGATCCTGGATCTGTTGGAATCTCTGAAGGACAAGATCAACAGCTCCATCATGCTCATCACCCACGACCTGGGCGTGGTGGCAGGTATGGCCGACTATGTGGTGGTCATGTATGCCGGCCGTATTGTGGAGAAGGGTACTGCCGATGATATTTTCCATCATCCCGCCCATCCCTACACCATCGGTCTGATGGCCTCCAAGCCCGTTGTTGGCAAGAAGGTAGATAAGCTTTACTCTATTCCCGGCAAGGTGCCCAATCCCGTTAATATGCCCGACTACTGCTATTTCAAAGACCGCTGCGAGATGTGCGTGGAAGGCTGCAGCGGTGCATATCCCTGCCAGATCAGCCTGTCTGATACCCACAAGGTAAGCTGCTACCGCTACTATGATAAGAAGGAGGAAGAATGATCATGGCAAAGAAAAAAGAAATCCATGAGCAGACCGCTCCTCCCGTATACGATCCCCAGTATGTTCTGCAGGTCAAGGATCTGAAGAAGTATTTCCCCATTAAGGGCGGTATGCTGTCCCAGACCGTGGGCCATGTTAAGGCTGTTGACGGCGTCACCTTCAATCTGAAGCGGGGCACCACTATGGGCCTGGTTGGTGAGTCCGGCTGCGGCAAGACCACCACCGGCCGTGTGATCCTGCGGCTGTCCGGCGAAAAGACTGCCGGTCATGTGCTGTTTAATGGCCAGGAGGTCTATGACTTATCTCCCAAGGAGCTGCGGGCCCTGCGTCCCAAGATGCAGATCATTTACCAGGACCCCTTCTCCAGCCTGTCCCCCCGTCTGCCCGTTGGTGAGATCATCGGTGAGGCTGTCCGTGAGCATAAGCTGGTCCCCAAGGAGGAGTTTGACGATTATATCGATACCATTATGGACAACTGCGGTCTGCAGCCCTTCCATAAAAACCGCTACCCCCACGAATTCTCCGGTGGTCAGCGGCAGCGTATCTGTATCGCCCGTGCTTTGGCACTGAACCCCGAGTTCATTGTCTGTGACGAGCCTGTTTCCGCATTGGATGTGTCCATCCAGGCACAGATCATCAATCTGCTGAAGGAGCTGCAGGAAAAGTACAATCTGACCTACCTGTTCATCTCCCATGACCTGTCTGTGGTGGAACATATTTCCGACACCGTGGGCGTTATGTACCTGGGCAACCTGGTGGAATATGCAGAAACCGAAAAGGTTTTTGAAAAGCCGCTGCATCCTTACACCCAGGCTCTGTTCTCCGCCATTCCTGTTCCCGATCCCGATTATCAGATGAACCGTGTGATCCTGGAAGGCAACATTCCCAGCCCTGCAAATCCCCCCTCCGGCTGTAAGTTCCATACCCGCTGCAAGGACTGCATGGAGATCTGCAAGCATGCTGTCCCCGATTGGCAGGAGGTTGAGCCCGGTCACTTCTGTGCCTGCCACCTGTACAACTCTGCTGAACGGATGCAGGAACTGGAAGAGGCTGTGAAGGAATAATGGCCTACCGGAAAAACAAACGGCGGGAATACGACGACGATGACGGCCATGTGATCGCCCCTATGAATGTGCCGGGCATGCCCTGGCATACGGAAGATCCTGTGGAACAGCCCCAAATGCCCCAAAAAAAGCATGACTATTCCAAAAAGGAATCCTTCTATATCATTATGGGCAGCCTGAAAGCGGCTCTGCTGATCGCCGGTTTCTTCATCGCGGGCCTTGGCCTGTTTATCCTGCTGATCTGTCTGCTGTCCTGACAAATACTCCCCGCTGGCTTACGCCAGCGGGGTTATTTTTTATTCTGCACTTGGTTGAGCTGTTTTCTTTTTGCCTCGTTTTTTCAAAAGGATGACAGCTACGGCCACAAGGATCACAGCGGCAGCCAGGGCTGCATAGCTCCAGGGGAAGGAACGCTCCAGAACGATGGCGGCGTGGCTTTCACCCACAGCGGCGGGGAATACCACATAGCTGTCCTCGATGCGGCTTTCTGTCTTGTACCAGCTGCCGGTGTCGTCCCGCAGCAGAACGGTGACTTCCCCGCTGCCGTGATCTTCCGGCAACAGACACCGGATATCCACAGGGGCGGTGCTTTCAGATACAGTAAAGGACCGCACAGCAAGGAGCTGCTGATTTCTTTTCGTTTGGGGAGCGTATTGGGACGAAGTCAAAACCAGCTCGGCATCCAAAGAGAAGGAGCCCTCCGCCAGCAGCACCGGCATGCCCTTTTCCCGGGCATCACTTTCTATGACAGAACGCCGGGAGGTGTAGACAGCGGTGAAATCGGTGTTGAAATGCAGCGGATCCTGGTGCAGGCCGTCCCAGTAGGCCATACAGCCCTCTTTTTCCGGAAGGGCAGGAATATCCTCGTCGGCAAGTGCCTGGTTATAGGCCAGCACCACAGGCGTGAGCGTGCCGTCGGCAAAACGGAACCGGACGGTGATGTTGCCGAAGATGGGATCCAGTCCCTCCAAGGCAAGGAAGTCTTCCTCGCTTAAAGGCTGGGCACAGCCATTGTAGCTGATGCCGTCCACGGCTCCGGGATCGGTGTCGGCACACAGGTAATAGTTTCCGGTGAGCTCCTCCCGCGTCTCGGCATAGCCGATGACACCACCGGTTTTTTCTGTGCCGGTAATGGCGGTCATGCTGCGGCAATCGGAAACGGTCTGTGCCGCACCGGCAATACCACCCACATACGCATCGCCGTAAAGAAAGCTTTTGACGCTGCACCGGCGGATAAAGCCCTGGCTTTCACCGGCAATACCGCCTACATAGTCAGCATCTGTTCCGTCTATCGTTCCGGAGTTAAAGCAGTCTTTTGCAAGACCCATATACATCCGGCCTACGATGCCGCCGGCATGCTGCTTGCCGCAGGTGACGGTATCCATGTTGCGGCAGTTCAAAATAACGGCCCGGAGCTGGCTGTCAAAATTCAAAGAGTAGTCGCCGAAAATTTCCACATCGTCCTCGGGGTCCAGGTCGCTTTCCAAGCCGATGGCACCCACGATGCCGCCTGCGGTGAGATCGGCCAGGACGGGGGCGTGGTTGGAGCAGTTCTCCACCTTGCCGGTCAGATCCTCGGGGGTGTCCAGGTCAGAAATGTCGGTGATGGTACCGCCCAGGTTCTCCGATGCACCGTTCAGCGTTTGACTCATGGCACCTACCTGGTTGGAGATGGCCTGCATATCCTTTTGCAGGGTACTGACGGTACCTTGCAGAGAGGAGGAGATGCTGCTCATGCTGCTTTGGATGCCCGTAAGGCTGCTGTTAAGGGTGCTCTGTGCGGCCTGAATGCTGTCCAGGTCCGGCAGTGTGGGATCTTCCCGGTCGGGAAGAAGCTGCTCCACCGCATCCTGTGCGGAGGCGGCCTGGTCCCGCATCACAGAGAGCTGCCGGTTGATGGAGGAGGCACTGCCCTGCACATGTCCGGAGGCGGTGCCTGCCAGGGAGCCCAGGGTGTTCAGCTGCCCTTGAAGTGTCTGCAAAGCATCCTCGGTGAATATCACATTGGTCACAGGTTCCATCTGGCCTGCAATACCGCCGATGTCCTTACGGCCGGACACGGCACCATAGTTGACGCAGTCCACGATATAGCCCATTTGGCTTCCGGCGATGCCGCCGATGTTGTAGCCCATAAGGCGGTAGCCAACACCGCCGTAGTTGACGCAGCTGCGGATGACGCCGGAGGAGTGTCCTGCTATGCCGCCAATGTCTGTAACGGTGCCGGCGGATTCGGCCTGGGTAAGGGTGTCCAGGGTGATCTGGTCCAGGGCCACGGAATTTTGCTGGGGCGTGGTGTTGACCTGCATAAAGTTGGTGCAGCTGCGGATCACGCCTTCATTTTGACCGGCAACGCCGCCTACGAAATGCTCACCGTGGAGCTCGCCCTCGGTGCGGCAGCCTTGAATGATGCCGGTAACGGTGTTGGTGCCGGCGATGCCGCCAACGGTATCGCTGCCGGACAGGCTGCCACTAAAGGAACAGTTTTTGATGCTGCCGGCGTTGCTGCCGGCGATGCCGCCGATGGAATCCTTACTGCCCTCCGGGAGGACAGTGCCGGTGACCTTCAGATCCTCTACCTGAGCGGTGGCGGTCAGGTATCGGAAAAGACCCTGTACCGAGCCTGCCTGGGTGATGGCAAGGCCGGAGATGGTGTGTCCGTTACCCAAAAAGGTGCCGCTGAAGGTGGGAACGCCCTGAAAATCCCTTCCGGACAGGTCAATGTCAGCGGTGAGCTCTACGGTAAGATTTTCGCTGTAACTGTCCAAACGGCAGCTTTCTGAAAAGGCAAGAAACGCATCCTGGGAGGAAATTTGGATCGTCTGGGTGGGAGTTTCACTCAGCTCTTCACCAAATACGGGAAGCACCGTGCTCAGCAGCACCGCAGCACACAGCAGGAGAGAAAACAGTTTTTTAAGCATTTTTATCCTCTCCTTCCTCTATTTTGGTGTCTGTGGAAACGGAAGCGTTTAGCTGTCCGTGGAGGATGCCGTTGAAGTCGGCATCCACCATACCGGAGATATAACCCCGGACATGACCCTGTACCCGGACGGTACCGGTGGCCTGGCGGGTGGGCAGGGAGATGGTTTTTACCTTAAACCGGGTGCGTTCGATAATGGAGTCGCCCAGCACAAGGATGGAGGGCAGCACGAACAGCACCAGGATAATGGAAATAATGGTGCCACGACCGATGCAGGTGCCCATGATGGATACCACCGGCTGTGCAGACAGATTGCCGATCAGCAGCCCTGCCGATGCCATAATGGTGCCGGAGGTAAAGACAGTGGGGAACGCGGCATTCAGTGCCTCTACGATGGCCTGCTTGTGGGGCATCCGTGTCTTCTTCTCCTGGTAGTGACTGGAGATGACGATGGCGTAGTCGATGTTGGCACCCATCTGAATGGCGTTGACGATGAGGTAGCCCAGGAAGTACAGGGGCTGATCCATTAAGTACGGGAAAGAGAAGTTGATCCAGATACTGCCCTGGATGACCACGATCAGCAGTACCGGCAGACCGGCGGATTTGAAGGTGAACAGCAGCACCAGGATCACGAAGAAGGCAGACAAAATGGAGATCATCAGATTGTCGGAAACGAAGGATGCGGCCAGGTCACGGGAGCTGGTGGAGTTGCCCACTACATAATAGTCGCTTTCGTAATGCTTGCCCATCACATCCCGGATGTGGTCCAGGAATGCGTAAGTTTCCTCGCCCTCCTCCGGCAGATTCAGATACACCACCATGCGGCTGTACTTTTCTGTACGAAGCTGGGTGCGGGCGGTTTCCAGCTGCTCCAGCATATCGTTCATCATGTCCATATCCTCTCCGGCAAGTTGGATATTGTAAGCATCCATCTGATCCTTCAGGAAAAGGAACATATCAAACAAGGGTACCTTATACTCATCCACGCCGGTGATCACCTGACCGTACTGCTCGTCGTTCACAGCATAGCCGGCATACAGGGCCTCCACCAATTCGTTGTCCATGCCCAAAAGCTCTGAAAGCTCCCGGGGCGTTACGGCATCCGTCAGCTTGTAGCCGTCCATGGCCTCGATCCCCGCAAGACCCATGGTGCTCTTCACTTCCGGACAGGCATTCAGCTCTTCCAGGATGGCGGCCTCAGCTTCATAATCGCCGCTGGGGACGATGAGAGCCACCATGTTGGAGGTGCCGAAGGTCTCCTTGATCTCAAAATAGGCATGCTGGCTTTCCGTCATCTTGGCGGTTTCCAGATCGGTGAAGCTGTAACAGTAGGGACAGTTGGAGGACAGGAAGAAGGCTCCGCCCAGCAGCAGCACAAACAGGAAGGGCACCACACGGCGGGTCTTGACGGCAAATTTGCCCATGAAATTCACATTGGGCAGCAGCTTCTTGTGCTTGGTCTTGTCGATGAGGGAAGAAAACAGCATCAGCAGACCAGGCATCAAGGTAAATACCGACAGAAGGCTCAGCAAAATGGACTTGATCAACACCATAGCCATATCCAGGCCGATGCCAAACTCCATAAAGCCCAGGGCCAACAGGCCGCTGACGGTGGTAAGGGAGGATGCACTGATCTCGGGAATGGCTTTGGTCAAGGCACTGATGCAGGCCTCCCGGACATCCTTGGTCTCATGCTCGTCGGAGAAACGGTGACACAAAATGATGGCATAGTCAATGGCCAAAGCAAGCTGCAGCACCACAGCCACAGAGTCGGAGATAAAGCTGATCTTTCCAAAAATGAAGTTGGTGCCCATATTCAATAATGCAGCCACACCGAAGGTCAGCACCAGCACAGGGACCTCCATGTAGGAGCGGGAGGTCAGCACCAGCACCACCAGCATAATGACCACACCTACGATCAAAATGGTGGTCATCTCCTGCCGGAGCATGGATATATCATTCTGACCCACGGAGGAATATACATGGATGTCATAGCCGTCCAGGATCTCCCGGATGGAAGCCATGGCGTCAATGGTTTGCCCGTCGTTGGCACCGCCGGTGAAGGTAATACTGAAAAGAGCAGAGGCGTTTGCGTAATGCTCCGGGGTGTCGTCAAAGGAGACCATGGAGACGCCGCTGACAGCGGCAAGCTCATCATAGAGCGTTTCTGCTGTTTCATAGGACACATTTCGCACCATGATGCTTGCCGAGCCGAAGGCGGCGAAGTTCTCGTTCATCACGGTGATGCCCTGCCGGGTCTCGGTTTCCTCCGGCAGGTATGTAATGACATCGTTTTCCACTTCTACCCAGCTCATGGCGAACAGGCTGAAGATCAGAGCAAAGGCATACAGCAGGAAAAACAAAGTACGCTTATCCACAATAAATGTGGCAAACTTTTCCATAAAAGGGCGTTTTATAAGGGATTTGGACATAGGCAGCTCCTTGATATCCGGGGTTTCACATACTTTCCTAATTATATTATAATGTAGAACGGGAACGGTAACAAGACGAAAATTGTAAACTTTCAAAAAACACCCCGTTTGCCCAAGGGCAAACGGGGTGCAATTTAAAAGGATTCAGGCGATCAGTAGCCGACCTTCTCCCAGCATTCGAAGGGAGCGGCGATCTCGTCGGAGATGTAGACCTGGGTCTTCTTGGTCTGCAGCATGGAGCTGGGAACCAGAGGAGTGACAGGACCGTGGGTGACCAGACGGGAGGTCATTCTCTGCCAGGAGGAGAAGGTGCCGTTGGTCAGCAGTGCATGAACTTCGATTCTTTCCTTGGCACGCATAACATCCAGGGGGCCGATGGTAGCAGCCTTGGGAGGCACATTGGCGATGTCACCGGACTGGCCGAAGCAGCCGTGGAGGGAGTTCTGCATAATGGTCATGGGATGCAGCTTCACGATCTGAGCGGGCTGGTTCAGCCACTCTTCGATG
This sequence comes from Faecousia sp., assembly GCA_045594825.1. GTDB lineage: Bacteria > Bacillota > Clostridia > Oscillospirales > Oscillospiraceae > Faecousia. Next base: position 8,110 of record JAZNZG010000244.1, read on the forward strand.
TCACCGCTGCCAACAAACTCGGGGATGGGATCCACGAACGCAACATGGCCTGCCCAGCCGGGAGAGGTGGAGATGATGTCAGCACCGCCCTCGGAGATGTCGTTGATGATCTTGGAGTAGTCGCCGATGTTCTTGTTGGTGGGATAGTGAACATTCTCCATGGGCATTCTCAGCTTGGGATCGATCTGCATGACCAGATACTTGATCATGGAGTGAACGAAACCGGCTTCGTAGGTCTCGGGAGCGATGTTGCCGTCCTCGTCTGCCCACTCGTCCTCGGCAAAAATATGGACCTTGGAGCAGTCCACCTGGAAGTAGTTGATCAGCTGTGCCAGGGGGATGTAGGTATCAGGCTCGGGGTTGCCCAGGATCATGGTAAAGGTCTTGCCTGCTTCGGAGGCGGCCTTCAGACGGGCAAACAGGGTGGCGATCAGGACAGGATGGGGATTCATCATGACCTTGACATTAAACTCGGGATGCCACCAAGGCTCGCGGTTTTCCAGTTCCTTGCCGCTGAGCTTGCGGACACGCTCGCAGACCTCTCTGTCCTTGAAGGGAACAAAGTCGGCGGGGGCAAAGCTGAACTTGGAGGCGGGCTCAAAGATAATTTCGCTCATAATTATTGCACCTTTCCTTTAAAAATTACTTTTTTAACTTTCATCCAGTGATCTGTGATCACCAGGTCAGCACGTTTTCCTACGGCGATCTCGCCGCGATCCAGCAGGCCGATGGCCCGGGAGGGGTTGTAGGAGCCATAGCGGAACACATCCACGATGGAGGCACCGGTGTGCTTCATCATGTTGCCGCAGGCTACCTCCAGGCTCAGCTTGGAGCCTGCGATCTCACCCTCAAAGTCAAAGTTGATGTCATAAACACCGTCATAGCCGGGAGGAATGGGGCCGTCAAAGACGCAGGCATCGGAAATCAGAATGATCCGGTCCTCACCCTTGATCTTCCGCACCAGACGGAGCATGTAGGGATCCACATGGATGCCCCGGCTGTCACAGATCAGCTCGGCATAAATATCCCGGTTGTAGTTCACGGTCTCGTCCACGCACACGCCCCGGACCTCGGGGTAGAAAACACGGTCGCCGGTGGCGTTGGTGTGGTGGGTGCCGATGCACAGACCGTAGGGCATAAGTGCTTCGATCTGCTGGGGAGAGGCCTCACTGTGGGCCACGGAGAACCGCACGGAGGGGTTGGCTTTCTTGGCATCCAGTACGAACTGCAGGATGTTCTCCCGCTCGGGAGCTAGGGCCCAAACTTTAACATCGGTGCCTACGGCTTCAATAACGGGCATATATTCGGCAGGGTCGATGGGCCCCTTCCAGGGGTTGTTTTCCCGGTCGGCACCGAATTTGGGATTCATGTAGGGAGCTTCCATATAGAAGCCGGCGATGGATGCACCCTGGGGGGTAGCCATTGCCTTTTTGACCCGCTCTGCCTGCTCCACCAGCTGGTCCTTGTTCATATTGAAATACAGGCAGGCCAGAATGGTGGTGGTGCCGTGGGCCAGATTGAACTGAGCGGCTTCAATAGGCTCGTCGTAGAACCAATGTCTGCCGCCGGCGTGGTTGTGAATGTCGATAAGACCGGGTCCTACGAACAGACCCTCTGCATCCAAGATCTCACAGCTGTCGGGGATGGGTGTGTTCCGCATCTCGCCGAAGCCTGTGATGAGGCCTTCATCCTCAAACAGGACCGCTTCTGGAATAAGATGGTCACGCATGACCAGAGTGGCATTTTTAATGGCAAGCATGGCGGTTCTCCTTATTTCTGCAAGTCCTGCAGAAGAGCGGTGCCTTCTGCGATGATATATTCGGCAACACCGGCCTTAAAGAAGGAGCTGCGGGATTCATAGCCGCCTTCGTCATAAGCGTCCTGCATGGGGAAATAACCCTCAGAGCCGTTTGTCAGGCAGCAGGGCAGCACCAGGTCCCAGCCTTCTGCCAGCTTCAAGGCTCTGCCGATGCCGGTAAAGGGCTCGCCGGGCAGACCGATCATGGCAACAGGACCGATGGCAACGCCGGTAAGTTCCATGGGGAAGGAATCCGGGCCGTCCTTCAGCTTTACCATACGGCCGGCCTCTGCCACCACGGTGGTGAGCATCATGCCGGAATAGGGCAGCTCGCTGTCCCGTCCCTCCTGGTGGAGCTTGTCAATGCGGATGGCTTCCGGAAGCTGTTCTGGAGTGGGCATATTGGATGCCACACGGATGGTCCTGCGGATACATTTGACGCTGTCGGTTTCCACATACTGCACCTTGTCAAAGGCTTGCAGCACTCCGGCGGTGATCACACGGCCTATGTACCGGGCGTGGTCGTAGCCACGGGCCACATCGTCAAAGTCCATGAACATACCATTGAGATAGCCCCCTCGGGGATGGACATTTACATGGTTTACATCGCCCTGGGCACCGTTGAAGCAGATGCATTGGGTGTTATCCAAGGTTTTCTCCACAGTACGGCGGACAAAGCCGGGCCAGTCGGCGGAGATCTTGCAGCCACCCACCACATCGGGATGGTCGCCGAAGTTCACCAGCACCAGGCTGTCCTTTTCCCGGTCAAAGCGGAGCACATTTACCCGCTCGTCCACATCGCCGATGGGATGGGCAATGTCCGGGTTATCCACGCCGGGGTTGGTCTGAACACTGCCGTCTTTCATGCGGAATCGGCGTACAAAGGCAACATTGGGTGCCTGACCAATGCCCCAGCCCATTTTGGCAGGCTGCAGGTCGTTCAGGGCGAACTGTGCGGCATCTGCCAGTTTCCGGCGGACAAAGGTGTAGTACTCCATTTCGATCTCGGGATCCACAGAGGAGTACTCCTGTGCCAGGGTGGCGGGGCCGTAGGGGTTAATAATGGCAGGTGCGGTATGGGAGTGGGTGGCATGGATGACGATGCATTCCTTGGAAAGTCCGGTTTTTTCGGAAATATAAGAAGCATAATCGTCGATAATGCCCCGCTCAATGCCGCAGTGGTCCACCGTCAGCAGCACGGTCTTGGTATCGCCGCAGGCCAGAGCCAAAGCGTTGACTTCCAATTCGTCCAGCACGCCGTCGGCAAAGCGGGGTACGAAGTAACCCACCAGACCGATGCCCATCATCGGGGTAATGTTAACACGGGCAAAGCCCGCAGATAATTTGCTCATGGTATGTACACTCCTTTATGTAATGAAATGCAGGCATACTTTCCGATTATCATACACTTGCATTTTAGTATAGATTCCCAGGTTTGTCAATGGCGATTCCCCTGTTAAAAGGCCTGCCGCAATACGCGGCAGGCCTTGAAAATCATGCTTTCTTTTTTCGGTAGCTGATCAGGCCGATCACCGTGGTGACCACAGCCAGCAGCTCCGCAAGCAGAGAGGTGGAACCGATTATAATATAGTACAGACAGAAGATGGAGGCGTTGAACAGTACCAGCCAGCGTGTTTTCTGCTCGTCACGCTGGAAGGCGGCCAGCATATTGAATACACTTGCCACGATGGGCAGAAGATCCAGTGCCCGGTTGAAGCCCACAAAGCCCAAGCCCACATACAGCACCAGAAAGATGATATTCTCGGTGACGGTGACGGGGATGTTCTTCTGCACATGGTAATAGGAGATGAACACCTGCACCAAAGAGACGATGTTCACGATCATAGCGGTGGCTTTGGCCATTATGTTGCCTGAGGAGATGCCCAATAGCAGCAGGTTTAAAATGAAGAACAGATTGCCGCCGGCGTTAATGAGGAGCATCTGCCATTTCTTCTTGAACAGGGGCATGATGAAGCAGCAGATGGTGGCAAATATGCCAAAGGCCTGTGCGATCCAGTAAATCATGATGTTCCTCCCGATACCTTATAAATACTT
>JAZNZG010000245.1:0-2242 GCA_045594825.1 Faecousia sp.
AGGTCGATGAGAAAATGTCCCCAGTGACGAAAGAAAAGTCCAAAATAAACCACATCGCAGTCCATTCGGATCTCCTCATGCCAAGGATAGTATCCACCCTGCGTCGCCCAACCACCATCATAAGCAGACAGCTCCACAAAGGAGCCCTGTGCATCACAGACACCGCCCAAGCCCCACATGGGTCCGTTCTCTGTTTTCTTTTGGGGCAAAATGATGCCCTCGCGGACCGTCTTGTACTCCATGGGCCGTGGCTCAAAATACATATTGTGGCTGTTTTCAAATCCGGTAATCATCGGCTGTGTTCCTCACCGCTTTAATGTAAAATTTTTCTTATGCGTTCTTTCATATAAAGAATCAGATTTTCTCGGTACAACTGTCCGCCTTGGTTGCGATCCAATGCCAGTATCAGACGCTTTTTTTCTTTATGAGCCATTCCGGCATTGTGCATGATGAGATAGGCATAGCTTTTCACCTGCTTCTGCCGGTCTGCTGCCAGCCGGGTCTCCTGTTCCTGTTGAGACAAGCCCATCACCGCATACAACTTCCTCAGATTCTTCAGCGGCTCTTCAACACTTTCATATCCCACACGGAACATCAAAGAGCCTGCCTGATCCCGCATATAGTGGTACAGCGGTCGGTTGATCAGTAGCATCGACTCTGCATCTGTGCAGGCAATATAGTCCAGAATGAACCTGGTATCCTCTCCAATGCTGATGGACTCGTCAAACCGGATGTTATTTTCCCGAACAACAGCCGTTGCGAAAACTTTATTCCATAATTGCTGCAGCAGCCGGTTTTGATACAGACCTTCCAGTTCCTGCTTCAGCGCTACAACTTTTGTGCCTTCAAAATCATTCCAGGCAAAAATATCTGTTCTTCCGTTTTGCTTTTCATCGTGGTTGATATATCCGCATACGGCAAAGGGTACATTTCCGGATACCGCTTCACGGAATGCAGGCACATAACCTGCATCCACCCAGTCATCACTGTCTACAAACAGCAGATATTCGCCGGTAGCTGCATCCAGACCGCGGTTGCGGGTATAAGAGACGCCCCGGTTAATTTCGTTTCGCATACAACAGACTGTATCATACGTTTCCGCCAGCTGTTGGCAGATCTGCCAGCTATTGTCCTTGGAGCAGTCTTCAATCAGAATGATCTGCACGTCCTGCCCACCGCTGACCGCAATGGAATCCACGCAGCGTTTAATTGTGTGTGCCGCATTGTATACAGGAACGATCACGCTGAAGGTCGCCATTTTGTCACCTCAATTATTTTGTCCGAATACTTCCTCATACAGGTATCCGTAAAGGGTCTGTGTCCCGTCTGAAGTCTGCTTGCGTAAATCCATTTTGTATGTGAGCTTATGCATCACATTGCGTTTTGTCAGCCGGTTGAAAAGCTCAGGCGTATACGGCTGATTCAACACCTGATACATCTCAAAAATATCCTCGTTGTTATCCGGCACCTCATTGATGGTGTCGCGGATGGCAGGAATATACTTGTAGCCGCTCCAAAGCAAATAGTCAATGAGCACATAGTCAATAATGGCATCGTAATGGGACCACCAGCGGCTAAATGCTTCGCTCATGTAACGAAATACCACATTCCCCTTGGGACCTGCCATAGAGAAGCCGCACCAGTTGCCGCGACAGGCTTCTCTTTTTACCAGTTCCGTATTGGCAGTCATACGCTGGCAGTAAAATTTTCCGCTGAAATATACCTCCGGGACCGGTCCGGTAAAAAACACCGTTGCATCCAGCCAATAGCCTCCATACTTCTCCAGAAGAGCAAACCGAAGCACATCGGACATAGTCGTCATGGTGATGATCCCGCGTTCAAATTTATCGATGATATGGGGAGCGATCTCCACATAATCCCGGTAATTATCCAAAGTGATCAAGTGCAGTGTGCTCTTGACCGGAGGAAGCACCTGCTTCAGTCGGGCATGACACATTTGTACCAGCTCAGGCATTTGGGCTTCCCCCTGCCACCAGCAGCACCATACGGGGATTTTTCCCTCCGGGGCAGTTGCAGGCTGCAAGGCAAACGACTTATAGGTTTCCGTCAGCGGTGCCATAGTGCCATCCACATATTCTTCAACAGTTTGAATATATTGCTTGGTTTTTCCCAAAGGCCTCAAGCCGTCCCGGAAAGCCGCCCAGGCCACCTTATGGCCAAACACACGGGCCTTTCCCGGAAACGCCTTCATCTGAACAACGATCCGCTCTCAAGTCGGAGG
>JAZNZG010000246.1:0-2121 GCA_045594825.1 Faecousia sp.
TTCGGGAAGTGTTCCCCAATATCAGCCAAACTGCTGTGGTTTACAATACCAATAACACGGAAGTCATTGAAAAACTGGCGGCAGAGTCTGTCCACGGTGTGTTTGTCCCTGAGGAAGTAAAACTGGTGGGCATGGGAAAGCTGATGCCGGTGAAAGGTTTTGATCGGCTTATTCGTGTCCATGAAAGGTTTCGTGGGGAGGGGTATCCTGTCCACACCTATATTTTGGGGGAAGGTGCCTTGCGTACCGCATTGGAGAACCAGGTCCATAGTGCAGGACTGGAGGACACCGTTACCTTTTTAGGATATCAGACCAATCCTTACCGGTATGTATCCAAATGCGATCTGTTTGTGTGCTCCAGCTTGTCAGAAGGCTTTTCCACAGCGGCAACGGAGGCTCTTATTACTGGAGTGCCTGTGTGTACGGTGGAAGTTTCCGGCATGAAGGAGATGCTGGGAGAAAACAATGAATACGGCATCATTACGGAGAACAGCGAAGAAGCTTTGTACCTGGGTATCAAAAGCTTGCTGGACGACCCTGAACTGTTGGCCCATTACAAAAAACAGGCTGGGGTGCGGGGAAAGCATTTTTCTACGGAGCATACGGTTCAGGCGGCGGAACGGCTGCTGACATTGTAAGGAGGAGACGGAATGGAGAAAATTCAATATTCTGTGATCATTCGTACCATCGGAAAAGCAGGAGAAAAATATCAAAACCTGCTGGATTCCATTGCCCGGTTGGAGCCGCAGCCTGAGGAAGTGATCGTTGTATTACCGGATGGCTATGCCGAGCCGGAAGAGAAGCTGGGCTGGGAAACCTTTTATTATTCCCCTAAGGGAATGGTAGCCCAGCGGACATATGGTATTGCAAAATGCAAAACGCCCTATGCCCTTATTTGTGATGACGATATTTGCTTTGAGGCAGACTTTGTGCAGAAGCTCCATGAACCCATCGCAAAGGGGCTGTGCGGACTGTCTTCCGGACCGCTGTATTCCTTCCTTCCGGTGAAAGGGCCGAAGGCATTTGTTTCTGCCATTTGCGGAGCGGCTGCACCTACCGTATTTCACAAGGACCGGTATGTTTCCGTGCTGCGGACCGCGGGATATTCCTACAACCGGCATTTGCAGCCGGAAAAGAAGCGATTTTACGAATCGCAATCATTGGCCGGAACCGGTTTCTATGCAGATGTTTCGGCTCTCAGAAGCATAGGCTTTGAGGAAGAAACCTGGATCGATGCCAGCGGTTATTCTGCCTATGAAGATCAAACCATGTTCTATAAAGCATGGCTGAACGATGTTCGTACGATGGTGGTATCGGATGCTTACTATGTCCACCAGGATGCCAAGACCTCCACAAGAAACAACAAACCCATCGTGCTGCGTTGCCTTGCCATGAACCGGATCATTTTCTGGCATCGGTTCATTTACAGCATGGAAAAGACTGCCCCCGGCCGGGCATGGGCGAAGCTTTGCTTTGGCTACCGGCTGCTGATGGGAAGAATTTTTACTTATATAAAGTATTTTCGCAAACGGTACAGCAAAGAAGATGTACAAATGGTTTTACAGGCGTATCGGGATGGCTGGCAGTACATAAAGAGTGAAGCGTATTCCAAGCTTCCTCCTGCTCTGAAAGGATAAAAATGAAGATTTCGGTTATCGTTCCGGTTTATAACGGAGCAGAATATTTGCCATGTTGTCTGGACAGCATTTTGGCACAGACGGTAAAAGACCTGGAGATCGTCATTGTAAACGATGGCTCTACGGACGCAACGGCGGAATTGATGGAAGCATATGCTGCCAGAGATGGACGAATCAAGGCAATCCATAAAGATAATGGCGGCGTTACATCTGCACGGCTGCGTGGTGTTGCGGAAGCCACGGGAGAATGTATCGGCTTTGTGGATGGTGACGATTATATTGAACCTGGGATGTATGAGCTGCTTTTGAATAACCTGCAAAAATACAACGCAGATATTTCCCACTGCGGCTATCAAAGAGTTTACCAAAGCCGTACTGATTATTACTATAATACCCAACGCCTGGTGGTACAGGAAGGCATACAGGGTTGTACCGACCTGCTCCAAGGACGTTTTGTGGAACCGGGACTGGTAAACAAGCTGTA
>JAZNZG010000247.1:0-4106 GCA_045594825.1 Faecousia sp.
GCTGCAGAAAGAGATCCGGGAGCAGTACGATGAACCCAATGCAGTGATCCGGGGCGACGATGTGGACGCTTTAGGCGGCAACGCCCTTACCACTGAATGCTCCGCAAGGGTGATCGCACTGGTGAATGCAGTTCCCAACGGCATCCGGACCTGGAGCGAGGATATTCCCGGCCTGGTGCAAACCAGCCTGAATCTGGGTGTGGCAGAACTGAAAGAGGAGCTGAAGCTGACTTTCGCCGTCCGCAGCTCCGTCAACCAGGAAAAGCGGGACCTGCTGGATTATCTGGAAGAGGTGGCAAAGCTGCACGATGCAGCTTATTCCGAAAAGGGCAACTATCCTGCCTGGGAATACCGCCAGGATTCGCCTTTGCGTGATACTATGGTACGCATTTTCCGGCAGATGTACGGCAAAGAACCCACCGTGGCGGCCATCCATGCCGGCCTGGAATGCGGATTGTTGAGCGAAAAACTTCCCGGTTTGGACTGTGTATCTTTGGGCCCGTGCATGCAGGATATCCACACCAGCCGTGAAAAGCTGGATATCGCATCCACAAAACGCACCTGGGAATATATCCTGGAGATCCTGAAAAGCTTATAAGTAAAATGACCGTTGCTTTGGCAACGGTCATTTTTTGCATACCAGTCCCTTTACCCATAAAACATCCTCTTTGCCGATGATCTTCATCAGGTAGAGTAAGCACCCCATAATTAAGACGCATCCCACAGCCTGAAGGACGGGAGCGGGCAGGAGGGCGGATGCCCGTACCGCCAAAATACCGGAAACAGCGGTTAGAAGCGGTACTTTGACCTGTAATGTCAGTCCGGTGATCTTCAGCAGCCGCCGCAGGCTGAGAATAAAATTCAGCAGGTGCGTTACAAGAAAGCTGATGAAATAGCCCTGCATTCCGTATCGGGGCAGCAGCAGGAATAAAAACACCACATCCAGAAAGGATGTGAGGATGTTGTACCGGACACAGGCTTTCTGCTGTCCCAGCCCTTTGGTCATGGCATCGGTGACGGCATCGCAGTACAGCATGGGAATGAGCGGTGAAAACTGACGCAGCCACATTCCTGCCTGGGCGTTATGATACAAAGCACCGCAAAGAGAATTGGCGGTGAGATACATCAGTGATGCAAAAAAACAGCCATATAGCATACTGACACGCAGGCTGCGTCGAACCAAATACCGTATGCGGCTATGGCTGCCTGCTGCCGCACAGCGGGCAAGCTCTGGGATCAGCAGCTCTGCCAGACCGTAAAGAATGGCGGCGGGAAACATCAGCACCGGAAACACCATGCCGCATACCGTGCCGAAGGCAGCCAGGGAGTCTCCCACACCCGGGTAAAGAGCCAGCCGCTTGGGTACCATAAGGTTTTCGGCGGTACTGATGCCGGATTTTAAGTCATCCGCCAGGGCCAGAGGCAAGGCCATTTGGAAAATGCGGCTGCGGACCGGTATCCGCGGAGCAACTTTAATACGTTCCCGCAGTCGCAGAATCACCAGGCACAGCAGTGTCAGACAAGCTCCAATGCCGCTGCCCAGCACCACCGACTGACAGGCTCGTGCCGGATCGCTGCCGGCCCAAAACCGGAGGGCGGCAACTGTAACCGCCATGGAGCAAAGCTGCTCTGCCACCTCCACAAAAGCCAGGGTGGCTATTCGGTTTGCGGCGGTGAAATAACCCACCATCACACCGCACAGACAGCTCACGGGCAAAAAGCCTGCCAGCAGCCGCAGGGCGTTTATGGTATTGCTGTTGCCGATCCAGCCGGAGGCAATTTGGGGAGCAAAAGCGTACAGGCAACCTGCCACAATGCCGCTGCACACGATGCTGTAGAGAAAACAGCCGGACAGCACCCAACATACCGTGCCTTTCTTTTTCCTTCCCATCTCCTCAGCAGTGAGGTACATGGCGGTGGTACGGATCCCGGCTGTCCCGGCGGTCATGGCCAGCATCCCCACGGACATTACAAGCTGCAAAAGCCCTACTCCTGCGGCTCCGATCTGCCCGGATATGTATACCTGGAAAGATGTGGACACAAGCCGCAGCAACAGATTGACTCCGGTGAGCATGAGGGCAGAATAAAATATGGGCAGTTTTCTTGCCAAAAAAATCCCCCCTTGTCCACAGTTTATGTGAGACAGGGGGGATTATGCTACGGTGTAAATTCTTTGCAGAACATGGTCAGAGGACACTCGCTGCATTTGGGATTTCGGGCGGTGCAGCAATCTCTGCCGAACAGGACGATGCGGTGACAGAAATCGGAGCTTTCTTCCGGAGGCAGGATCTGCCGCAGCTGCTGTTCCACTTTTTCCGGCTCCTTGCCCCGGGACAACCCCAACCGCCCGCAAATACGGATGCAGTGAGTGTCGCAGACCACGCTGCCCGGAACGGCATACAGGTCGCCCAAAAGGAGATTCGCGGTTTTTCTGCCCACACCCGGCAGCCGCAGCAGCTCCTCCATGGTCCCGGGCACCTTGCCGCCGTAATCACGGATCAGCATTTGGCAGGCAAGGACGATGTCCTTGGCCTTCTGCCGGTAAAAACCGCAGGAGTGGATGTAATTTTCAACCTGTGTGATGGGGGCATTTGCCGTGGCTTCCAGGGTAGGGAATGCCTGAAACAGGGCAGGTGTTACCAGGTTTACCCGTGCGTCGGTGCATTGAGCAGACAGCCGTACAGCAATCATCAGCTCATAGTCTTTTTCATACTGCAGGGCACAGGGAGCCTGGGGATATCGTGCTTTCAAAATGGAAATGATGGCATTGACTTTTTCCTGCATGGACAGCCCTCCTTTGTTTTCTCCAATATACCACGGATTTTGGCAAAAGGAAAGAAGAAAATCCTTCCCATGCACCAAACGAAGCCCACCGGGATATGATGGCATGGGAGAATCGTCCGGCTGCCGCGGCAGTCTGCGTGGCTTTGGGGGTGACGGTATGCCACCCCCGGCTTGACTATTGCTGCTCCATCACTTCCGCTGTCAGTGCGGATATTTCATAGGCGGTACGGTCAATGGGACCGTCCTCCGTCAGCTTTGTGTAAATGCGGCTTTGCAGCCGTCCGTAAATACGGATCCTGTCCCGGACATGACAGGCAGAGACCTCCTGTGCTGTCCGTCCCCATAAAATACATGGTAAGTAGTCGGCCCGGCGGAAGGGACGGGGTACTGCCAGCATGGCATCGCAGATCTCCCGGCCCAGGGGCGTACGCCGGAACACCGGATCACGGCAAAGCGGCCCCTCCAAAATCACATCGTTGATAGGATCACCATCCTCTGCTGTGATGGTGGCGGCAAAAACAAAGATCATCAGTCGCCGCACCCCTTCGACCCGCTGGTTGTGGGAACGGATCTGTCCTGTGACGGTGATCATCTCCCCGGCAGTGGGGTCAAGGTTTTCCAGCAGCTTCTCCTCTGCCACTACCGGTAGCAGGTCAATGGCCCCGGAGAGCCGTGGGACCTCCAGGGCAAACCGGTAAAACCGCAAGCCGTGATTCTCGTGGGAAAACCGGGGCAGAGCTTCCAGACTGCCCCGCAGTGTAATGGTGTTCATTGCTTGTTCCATAGTACCACCTCATAACCAATGTATGGAACATTTTATGCACCGGGATGAAAATAAGAACTCCTCTGCCAAAGACAGAGGAGTAAGCTTATTTTTTTGTCAGATGATACACAGTGAAGCCCAGCAGCATACCGGTAAGGTTCAATATCACATCATCAACATCAAAGCTGCCCCGCAGGGTAAACAGCTGCACCGTTTCCACCAGCAAGACCACACCCAGACAAGTAAAAAAGAAACGGAAAAAATTTCTTTGCCTTGGACGAAGCTTAGGCAGCCAAAAACCCGCAGGGATAAACAGCAGCACATTCCCCAAAAGATTCACGAAACAGTGGACCAGTACCCGGTCGTTACTGCGGTGAATGATAACATACAGATAATTGCCGATGGTGAAAAAAGGCTGCAGATTCATGTTCTGCCGTAGCAGCTGGCGGTAAGACAAGCCTTCTGCCATGGCGGAAGGCCTGGCAAAAAGCAGCCACAGCATAACGGCACAGTACAAAATAAAGACAAACCATAGAAAAGAGTTGGTACGTTTCTTTTT
>JAZNZG010000248.1:0-5619 GCA_045594825.1 Faecousia sp.
CCCCCGAAGAGCTGGCCCGGATCGTCACCCGGTCCGCCACCATCCTGGGTATGGATATTGACCCCGCCGGTGCTATGGAAATCGCCTCCCGGAGCCGGGGCACACCCCGAATCGCCAACCGTTTCCTGCGGCGTGTGCGAGACTTCGCCCAGGTCATGGGCAACGGCGTGATCACCAAAGAAGCTGCCGACCTGGCTTTGGACCGTTTGGAAGTGGACGCACTCGGTCTTGACAATATTGACCGGAGGATGCTCTCGGCTATCATCCGCAACTACGGCGGTGGTCCTGTGGGTCTTGATACCCTGGCTGCCACCATCGGAGAAGAAGCCATTACGCTGGAGGATGTGTATGAGCCTTACCTGATGCAGCTCGGCTTTTTGACCCGCACACCCAGAGGCCGCTGCGTCACCGCAAAGGCCTACGAGCATCTGCATATTCCTTACGAAGGACAGGCTCACTTCGATATCTAAGCTTTCTTTCCGTTAAAGTTTTGGAATATTGCATAAAATCAGAAAAACAGACGGAAAAACTTTGGGAAAGGATTGACAAAAGTTTCCGCCTTGTGTATAATTCGTCATGGCGGCATTCTCGCCAAAGTATTTAACCCTGCGTAACAACCAGAGAAATCGGTGAGCTTTCACGGGGCATTATCAAACCAAAGAGAGGTATTTTTTCATGTACGAAGACAAGACTTTAGTTTGCAAAGAGTGCGGCAACGAATTCGTTTTTACCGCCGGTGAGCAGGAATTCTATGCAGAGCGTGGCTTCCAGAATGAGCCCCAGCGTTGCAAGGCTTGCCGTGACGCTCGTAAGAACAACGCCCGTGGCCCCCGTGAGTTCTTCACCGCTACCTGTGCCGGTTGCGGCGGCGAGGCAAAGGTTCCTTTCCAGCCCAAGACCGACCGTCCCGTATACTGCAGCGAGTGCTTCGCTAAGATGCGTTCCGAGGGTTAATTCAGCAAACAAAAACAGCACAGGCGAAAACCTGTGCTGTTTCTTTATCCTCATGGTTTACATAACTTTAGTTTTGTCTGCGATTCTCCATGTGTCCGGACTGGATCACCGGAGGCTTGGGATCTTTCATTTCCCAGGAAATAGGTTCTTGTTCTTCTTTCTTTTTCATTGCCATCCTCCTGTCTGGAGATAGTATGGCTCAAATACGCAAAAAAATCCTGTCTGCGACAAAACAGACAGGATTTTCCTTAAATTTCATATGCTTTCAAAACCACCGCAGGGCCTTCCAGCAGTACCGATGTAACGGTGCCGCCTTCGCCCCCAATGGTGACCTTCAAGGTACCGCCCTTATTTTGACAGGTAAGGACGCCTTCGGACAGCTTTCCCTGGGCCCACAGTGTTGATGCCGTTGAGCCACAGCCGGTGCCACAGGCAAGGGTATAGTCCTCCACGCCCCGTTCATAGGTCATGACCCGGACCGTGTTCTCCCCGATCCAGGTGTAGAAATTGATATTGGCTCCCTTGGGGAACGCAGGATCATAACGCAGAGCTTTCGCCTGTTCCCGGATCTGTTCTGCCATGCCCCAATCCAGGCCGGGCCACTCCAGCACACCGTGGGGTACACCGGGCATGCCCAGCTCTACATAGGCAACACCGGGCTTTCGGTTCAGGTCCAGGATGCCGGGGTTGTTCAGCTTTACCCGGAACAGCTCCTTATCCAGCCGCCAGCCGTATACCAGGCCGGCATCGGTTTCCACAGTCATGGTTTCTCCGGCGATACCATGGTCGTAAGCAAATTTGCAAATACACCGGGCACCGTTTCCACACATCTCGCCCCGGGTACCGTCGGAATTATAAAAGTGGAGTTTGAAATCTGCCTTGTCTGAGTTGCCCACGGCCATAAAGCCATCGGCATGGGTCATGGCACAAAGGGACAGTGCCATTTTTTCAAAATCCAGCTCCAAGCCCCGGGCATCGATCACCATAAAATCATTGCCGGCACCGCTCATGTGTAAGCATTCCATACCGTTTCCTCCTTGTAACAAAGCACCGCTGCTTACCGGCAGCGGTGCTTCGGTTCATGTATTACAGATACTTTTTGATTTCCTCAGAAGCCTCTGCAGGATCGTCAGAAACAGTAATGGTGATGTTGACATTGTTTGCCTTTGCAAATTCATCACACCACAGAATAAACGATTCGCCGGTTGCACGGTCTGTACCGATGGTCTTGTACAGATTGTCAATGTAAATATTGGTAATATCAAAGTTGCCGGCATGCAGGCCGCTCAGGAAGCCCTTAAGCATATCCAGGTTGCGGATGCCGTACTCCTTGGAGTCAACCAGGCGGACACGATAATTGATATCATAGGTCAGTTTCTTGCCATACTCGATGCAAACCACATCACCGTGAGCATTGGTCAGTGCCTCATTGATGGAGTCGATCATCTTTTTGGTCTTGCCGGAACCCTTCAGGCCCATAATAACATGAATCATAGGAAATTCCTCCTTTGCTGTGTAGCTTTATGACTATATTGATATTTTACCAGTTTTACATCAACTTTGCAACACCTAATTTAAGACAGGTCTTGCTTATACTTCGTAACCGGGCTTGCCCAGCAGTTGGAACATGTTTCTCTTGTAGAATTCCACGCCAGGCTGGTTGAAGGGATTGACATCCAGCATGTATGCGGAAACGCCGCAGCACAGCTCGAAGAAATAGAACATCTCGCCCAGTTTCTCATTGTCCAGCCGCCCCATATCCATGGTGATGACGGGAACACCGCCGTCTACATGGGCTGCCACGGTGCCACGGAATGCCTGCTCGTCTACAAAGTCCAAAGTCTTGCCTTCCAGGTAGTTCAGGCCGTCCAAATTCTTATAATCGCCACCGATGGTGAACTTCTGCTCGGGAGCGTCAAAGCGGACCATGGTCTCAAAAATATTACGCTCGCCCTGCTGGATCATCTGACCCAAAGAGTGCAGGTCGGGAGTGAACTCTGCGGTTGCGGGGAAAATGCCCTTGCCGTCCTTGCCCTCGGACTCGCCGAAGAGCTGTTGCCACCAGCCACCCATCATCTTAAAGCCGGGCTCAAAGGATTCAAACAGCTCCACTGCCTTGCCGTTGCGGTACAGCAGGTTACGGGTTGCTGCATACAGCCACACAGGATTTTCAAAAGAACGCAGGTCGTATTCCTTCTTGGCTTTGGCTGCACCACGCATCACTTCCATGGGATCGATGCCTGCAACTGCCATGGGCAGCAGACCCACAGCGGTAAGAACGGAGTAACGGCCGCCAACATCGGGAGGAATTACAAAGGTCTCCCAACCTTCTTCGGTAGCCATCTGACGCAGTGCACCCTTGCAAGGATCGGTGATGGCATAAGTACGCTGCTTAGCACCCTCGGTGCCGTACTTCCGCTCCAGCATCCAGCGGAGTGCACGGGTAGCGATGGCAGGCTCGGTGGTGGTACCGGACTTGGAAATAATGGCGATGGAGAAATCCTTGCCCTCCAAGAGCCTGCACAGCTCATTCCATGCCCGGGTGGACAGGGTATTGCCGGCATAATAGATCTGAGGGTTGCCCTTACCCTTGCCCATGTTATGGTTGGCACCCTGCATCAGTTCAATGGCAGCACGGGGGCCCAGGTAGCTGCCGCCGATACCGATGACCACAAATACATCGGAGGTCTGGCGGATACGCTCTGCAGCAGCACGGATACGGCGAATCTCTTCGGTCTCTTCTTCCACAGGCAGGTTCAGCCAGCCCAGGAAATCATTGCCTTCGCCGCTGGCTTCAGCCAGGGTCTGATGTGCGGCAAATACTTCTTTTTCAGTAGCAAGCAGATCAGGAAGGGACAGCTGTCCCCAAACGTTGGAGATGTCAACTTTGATCATATTACGGTACTCCATCCTTTCAGATTTTGGATATCATTATGTTACCGCAAAACGGACATAAACGCAAGTAGCTCAGAAAAAACTTTCCTAAAAATTTAATAATTTTTTACATTCCTATGGCTTTTCTTGAAAAACGGCAGTATAATGAAAAAAACTTTCCGTTTACAGGAGGCACAAATATGAAATACGGTTTCGGTGTAGATTTGGGCGGCACCACCGTCAAGCTGGCATACTTTGACCGGGAGGGTACGATCCTCCATAAGTGGGAAATCCCCACAGATGTGTCCGAGGACGGCAGAAATATCCTCCGTGATATTGCCGCCGCCATACTGGGCTTTCTGAAAGAGCGAAATATTTCCAACAGTGACATTTTGGGCATCGGTATCGGCGTACCCGGCCCCGTGGACAACGAAGGTGTTGTCAACGGCTGTGTCAACCTGGGTTGGGGTGTATTCAATATCCACAAAGAGCTTTTTGCTCTCACCGGTTTCCCCACCGTTGCAGGCAACGATGCCACTGTTGCCGCACTGGGTGAGTGCTGGAAGGGCGGCGGAAAGGGCTACCGGAACCTGCTGCTGGTGACCTTAGGTACTGGCGTTGGCGGTGGTATCGTCATTGACGGCAAGGTCCTCAATGGCACCCACGGCTCTGCCGGCGAGATCGGCCACATGGTTCTGGATCGGGCAGAAGAAGAACAGGGACCCTGCGGCAATTACGGCGGTGCGGAATATTATTGCTCCGCCACCGGTATGGTCCGGGTAGCCAAGCGGTATTTTGCCCAACATGAAACCAACTCTCCCCTGGCCAAAATGGAAAACTTTGCAGCCAAGGATATTTTTGATGCGGCCAAGGCTGGCGATACAGATGCCCAGGCGATCCTGGAGATCGTGTACAGCTATCTGGGTCAGCTGATCGCCAATGTATGTAACGTTCTGAATCCGGAGGTCGTGGTTTTGGGCGGCGGTGTCAGCAAGGCCGGTACCTGTCTGATCGACGGTGTCTATCCCTACTTCATGAGGGATGCCTTCCCCGGTGTCAAGGAAGTGCAGTTTAAGCTGGCAGAGCTTGGCAATGATGCCGGTGCTTACGGTGCCTTCAAGCTGGCATTACAGGCCTTTGGAAACTGATTGACAATTTTTTCCTGCCGTCTTATAATGGCTTCAAACCAAATGAAATGAGGGATTTTCATGAACGAACAGTCCTACTATGCAGCACCTGTGGCACACCTTAAAACCAATCGGGGTATGATAAAATTCATTCTGCTGAATCTGATCACCCTGGGTATTTACAGCATCGTGGCCTATACCTCCATGGGAAATGATGTTAATCAGATCGTTTCCCGGTATGACGGCAAACGGACCATGCATTTCTGCCTGCTGGTATTTTTGATCGCCCCCATTACTTTGGGCATCGCCGCCGTTGTATGGTTCCATCGGATCTCCAACCGTATCGGTGACGAGCTGCTCCGCCGGGGTCTTCCCTACCGCTTCGGTGCAGGCTCTTTTTGGGGCTGGAATATTCTTGGTTCCCTGATCCTCATCGGTCCCTTTGTCTACCTGCACAAGCTGTGCAAGGCTATGAACATCCTCTGCAGTGACTATAACGCAAGAGGTTAATTCTAAACCGCCAACTGAATACGCAAAAAAGCCGCTGTCCTTTTGGACAGCCTCTCTTGCTTATGAGCGAAAATTACAGCAGGGTCGAGAAGTCCTTAATTGTGCGGACCATCTGAGAAACGAAGTAGTTCTCGTTGTCGTACCAGGATACGAC
>JAZNZG010000249.1:0-17804 GCA_045594825.1 Faecousia sp.
GTTGTTTTTGTGGAAGATGATGGCACAAAACTCTATCATAGATACTATTGCAGTAGGTTTACTGGAGAATGTTTCTGGGCGTTTAATATTGAAGCCGCAGAAGATAAGGGATATAAACCTTGTCAGCGGTGTTATGAATGATAATAGAAAAAATATAAGGGCATAACCGTTGCCCGGTCTGCCCAAGGGCGGGCCGGGCAGTTTTATCAGGAGGTTCATTATGGAAAACAAACGCTGTCTGGGCATCGAGCTGGGCTCTACCCGCATCAAAGCGGTGGCCATCGATAGCTGCCATATACCCGTTGCTTCCGGCGACTATACATGGAAAAGTTCTTATGAAAACGGCATTTGGACATATGACATAGAAGAAGCCTGGGTGGGCCTGAAGCAGGCTCTTGCCGGGGTGGAGGAGCGGGAGAAAATTGCCGCCGTGGGCATTTCCGGCATGATGCACGGCTATTTGGCCTTTGACAAGGACTGGAACCTGCTGGCTCCCTTCCGTACCTGGCAGAATACCGTCACCGGCCCTGCCGCAGCGGAGCTGACAGAGCTGCTGGGCTTCAATATCCCCCAGCGGTGGAGCATCGCCCACCTGTATCAGGCCATTTTAAACGGTGAGGAGCATGTGTCCGCCATCGCCCATATCACTACCCTTGCAGGCTACATCCACTATAAGCTTACCGGCGTCAATGCCATCGGCATCGGTGAAGCCAGCGGTATGTTCCCCATCGACAGCGAAAACAATTGCTACGATGAGGCCATGCTGGAGAAGTTTGACCGTATGGTGGCAGACAGGGGCCTTCCCTGGCAGCGTGTGACCGAAGTTCTCCCCGGTGTTTTGGTGGCAGGACAAAGTGCAGGTGCATTGACCCCGGAGGGTGCAGAGCTTTTGGATAATTTGCTGCCTGCCGGTATTCCCTTTGCTCCCCCTGAGGGCGACGCAGGTACCGGCATGACCGCCACCAACGCTGTGGCTCCCAGGACCGGTAATGTGTCCGCAGGCACTTCCATTTTCTCCATGGTGGTGCTGGAGCGGCCGCTGAAAAAGGTCTACGAGGAGATCGACCTGGTGACCACACCCTCCGGCAAGGCGGTGGCTATGGTCCATTGTAATAACTGCACCAACGACTCCAACGCCTGGGTCGGCGTGCTGAAGGAAGCCGCCAATCTGTTTGGAGCCCAGCCCGATAACGGACAGGTGTACACCAAGCTGTACCAAAAGGCTTTGGAGGGCGATCCGGACTGCGGCGGTGTGCTGGTGTGCAACTATATGGCAGGCGAGGGTATCACCCATCTGGACGAGGGCCGTCCCCTGGTGCTGAGAAAGCCGGATGCCCGCTTTACCCTGGCCAATTTCTTCCGGGCAACGCTGTATGCAACCATGGCTACCTTAAAGCTGGGCATGGACATTTTGGCACAGGAACATGTAGCCATCGACAGCCTTACCGGCCACGGCGGCCTGTTCAAGACGCCGGTGGTGGGTCAGAAATTTATGGCTGCCGCCTGCAACGCCCCTATTACCTGCACCGAAACTGCCGGCGAGGGCGGCCCTTACGGCATGGCTCTGCTGGCTGCCTACATGGCAAACAAGGCAGAGGGTGAATTTTTGGAGGATTACCTCAATAACCGTGTATTCGCAAAGGCCAAGGGCTCTACCATCCAGCCGGATCAGGCAGATGTGGAAGGCTTTGACCGCTACATGGAGCAGTACAAAAAACTGCTGCAGGTGGAAAAGACCGCTGTGGAAGCGATCTGAGAGGAACTGTTATGCTGGAGCAACTAAAGACGGCAGTCTGTGAGGCAAATATGGCCCTGCCAAAGCATGGCCTGGTCTGTCACACCTGGGGCAATGTTTCCGGTGTGGACCGGGAAAGGGGCCTGATGGTCATAAAGCCCAGCGGTGTCCGGTATGAAGAGCTGACGCCCCGGGATATGGTGGTGGTATCCCTGGCCACCGGGGAAAGGGTGGAGGGAGAGCGAAAGCCCTCCTCAGATACGGCTACCCATTTGGTTTTGTACAAGGCCTTTCCCCAAATGGGCGGCATCGTACATACCCACTCCCGGTGGGCCACTGCATGGGCACAGGCGGGCCGGGGCATTCCGCCCTACGGCACCACCCACGCAGACTATTTCTACGGTCAGATCCCCTGTACCGCTCCGCTGACACCGGAACAGATCCAGGGGCAGTACGAATATCAGACAGGCATCCTGATTGCACAGACCTTCCGGGAACGGTCTTACCGGGACATTCCCGGAGTGCTGGTCCACAGCCATGGCCCCTTTACCTGGGGCAAGGACCCGGAGGAGGCGGTGCTGCACGCAGTGGTGCTGGAGGAGCTGGCGTTTATGGCGTTCCATACCGAGGCCATCGCTCCGGGAAAGGAGCCCATGCAGCAGGAACTGCTGGACCGGCATTACCTGCGAAAGCACGGAAGCAACGCTTATTACGGACAATGACCTTTATATCACGCAAAAAAGGGAGTGTTGCAAAACTGCAACACGCCCGTATTTTTTGCTTTATACCAGGGTCAGCACGGTCTCGTAGACCTGATCGGAAAGGGCCAGCACCTGCTGCACAAGGGCAGTACCCTTGCCGCGGTAGCTTTCAGCCAGCTCCCGGTCCTTCAAAGAGCCGATGTTAATGAGTACATTCAGCCATGCACCCTGAACAGCGGAACGCAGGGACAGGGCACCCACACCCAGGTCGCTGGCGGCACCGGTGTTGAACTTGTCAAGCAGTGAGGCGGTAAGCTGCACCGTTTCCAAAGCCAGCTCCATCATCTGGAAGGGCGTTTCGATACACTTCACAAGACCTGCCTGGATGGCGGCGGAGCGGGCGGCCTTTTCTTCATCGGTTTCCTTGGGCATGCCGTAGGCACTGCTGATGACCAGGAAAGCCTGGGTGTCCCGGTCCATCACATCAATGAACTTTTCCTGCAGAGCTTCCGCGTGAGCCTGGACCTTCAGCACATAGTCACGGTGTTCGGCATATTTTTTCTTGCCCTCGGTCAGACGGCAGACCATGGCAGTAAGTGCCGCACCGATGGCACCCTCCAATGCTGCGGCAGAGCCGCCGCCGGGAGCAGGTGCGTCAGAGGCCAGAACATCAATAAAATCCTTTACTTGTCTTTGGGCTAATAACATCATATTCTCCTTATTCCAAACCGATGAGGTGGTATTCCATGGCCTGCTTGTGGCCATCAAAGTTTTCCAGCTTCAAATAATATTCGGCACAGTCTATCAGTGCCTTTGCAGGGGCCAGACCCACGATCTCAGAGCCGATGATCCGGGCACCGTAGCGGTCAGCCAATGCCCGCACCATTTCAAATACATAATAGATGGGAGTGCCTTCGTAATTCACCAGATTCATGGACACCTGGGCGATGTTCCGGTCCTCCAGCATGACGCCGATGGCCTTACAATATTTGAAGCCACCGTTTGCTGCACGGATGGCCCGGGCGATCTTGTTGGCTACCTCAATGTCGGAGGTGTCCAGATTGATGTTGTAGGCGATCAGGGGCATACGGGCACCGATGGCTACGATGCCGGCGGTGGGATGGATCTTCCGCTCACCGAAGTCCGGGGCCCATTCCTCCTGCAGCAGCTTTTCCGGCATGCCCTCAAACTGACCGCTGCGGCACTTGGCCAAATTGGTGCGGTGGGGTGCGGAGGCGGAGTCCTCATACAGGAAAGAGGGGACTTGCAGCTGCTCCCAGATCCGTTGAGCCACCCGCTTGCTCAGTTCCACACATTCTGCAAGAGTAACGCCCAGGGTGGGAATAAAGGGGATCACATCCGTGGCACCCATACGGGGGTGCTGACCGGTGTGGTGATTCATATCAATGAGGCCGGTGGCGGTTTCCGTCAGCCGGAAAGCCACTTCCTCAATGGCCTCCGGGGAGCCTACGATGGTGAACACGCAGCGGTTATGGTCACCGTCGGTCTGAACATCCAAAACAGTACAGCCGGGAACGGAATTGGCGGTATCCACAAGTTTCCCGAATACCACAGGATCCTGTTCCTTACTGACGGAAAAATTCGGTACACATTCCACAAGTCGGGTCATTTCAAAACCTCCTCAAGGGTCTTTCTTTGATAGACCCGGCCGTTCTTGATGACGGCGTGGGTCAGATTGCTGCCCATGCGGTAGCAGATGTAGTTCAGATCCTCTGCCTCCCAGATCACCAGGTCGCCCTGCTTGCCGGGCTCCACGGTGCCGATAAGCTCTGCTTTACCGATGGCGGCGGCACCGTTCAAGGTGACGGCGGTGAGAACCTCCTCCGGGGTCAGCCGGTAACGCAGGCAGCCAAGATTCATCACAAGCTGCATGTTAAGACACGGGCAGGAGCCGGGGTTAAAGTCCGTGGCCATGGCCACCGGAACACCGGCTTCCACCATTTTCCGGGCGGGAGCAAAGTCCGCACCCAGGTACAACGAGGTGCAGGGCAGCAGGCAGGCGACAGTTCCGGCCTTCTTCATGGCAGCGATGCCGCTGTCCGGACAGACGATGAGATGCTCGGCAGAGATCGCACCCACTTCACCTGCCAGCACAGAGCCGCCGATGGGGTCGATCTCGTCGGCATGTATTTTAGGCAGCAGGCCGTAAGCTTTGCCCGCTTCCAGTATTTGCCTGCTTTCTGCCGGTGTAAACACACCGGTCTCGCAGAACACATCGCAAAATTCCGCCAAATGCTCCTGTGCAACGGCCGGGATCATCTCCTGACAAATGATGCGGATGTATTCTTCCCGGTTTTCCTTAAATTCACTTGGGATAGCATGGGCACCCATAAAGGTGGCTACCAGGTCAATGGGGTGGCTCTCCTGCAGACGGCGGATGGCCCGCAGCTGCTTCAGCTCCTCCCGGGAAGACAACCCGTAGCCGCTTTTGACTTCGCAGGTGGTGGTACCGAAGGACAGCATTTCGTCCAGGGCGGCACCGGCCTTTTCTGCAAGCTCAGCCTCTGTGGCAGCTCTTGTGGCGGTGACGGTGGACAAAATACCGCCGCCCTGTGCCAAAATATCCAGGTAAGGCACGCCCCGGAGCTTCAGTGCCAGCTCATTTGCCCGCCAGAGTCCGAACACAAGATGGGTGTGGGCATCCACCAGACCCGGGGTCACCAGCCTGCCGCCGGCATCCAGCAGCTGCTCCTCACCGCAGACCTCCGGCTCGCCGCTGCCCATGGCACAGATGCGTCCGTTACAAATACGCACCCAGGCGTTCCTCAGAAACCGGATCTGCCCCTGTTCATCGCCGCCCTTGGCAGCGGTGCCTGTGGGGGTGGCCAGCAGGCCGATATTGGTAATCAGCAATTTTTCCATATTACTTACCTTGTGCAGTACGCAGTGCCTGGGATACCAGTTCCCGGTCGGCAACAAAGGGCAGGGTGATGTGATCCTGTCCGGCGTACAGCCTGTTGTATTCCGCCGCTGTGGTCGGGGCGTTTTCGTTGGTGGCCCAGGCACGGCGGGAAACACCCACCATGGTATCCCAGGGCATACTCATCTGCAAAATGGTGTCCACCCGTTCCGAGCCGTCCAGCACCATGCCAAAACCGCCGTTGATGGCCTTGCCGATGCCGGTACCGCCGCCGTTGTGGAGGGCGATCAGGCTCATGCCCCGGGCTGCGTTGCCGGCAAAGCACTGGGTGGCCATATCCGCCATAATGTTGGAGCCGTCCTTGATGTTGGAGGTCTCCCGGAAAGGAGAGTCGGTGCCGCCGGTATCGTGGTGGTCACGGCCCAGCATTACGGGGCCGATCTCGCCGTTGCGGACCATCTCGTTAAATTTCAAAGCGATCTTCATGCGGCCCATGGCATCCTGATACAGGATGCGGCACTGGGTACCCACCACCAGCTTGTTGGCTTTGGCGTCCCGGACCCATACATAGTTGTCGTAGTCCTGGTAGCGGCGGTTGTTGAAAAGAATATATGCGGCAGCGGCAGCGTCGGTCTTGTCCAGATCCTCAGGATCCCGGGACAGACAGCACCAGCGGAAGGGGCCGTAGCCGAAGTCAAACAGACAGGGTCCCAAAATATCTTCAACATAAGAGGGAAAGACAAAGCCGTCCAGGTCATTTTCGCCGTTTCGGCACACAGCTTTCACACCGGCGTCGTACACAGCCTTCAGGAAGGAATTGCCGTAGTCGAAGAAGTAGGTGCCCCGGTCATGGAATTTGCAGATCATCTCATAGTGGCGACGCAATGACTTGTCCACCAGCACCTTAAAGCCGTCCCGGTCGGTGGCCAGCATTTCGGTACGCTGGGAGAAGGTCAGGCCCTGGGGGCAGTAGCCGCCGTCGTAGGGTACATGACAGGAGGTCTGATCGCTCATGAGGTCCACATGGACATTCTGCTCATACAGGTATTCCAAAAGGTCCACGATATTGCCAAGATACGCGATGGCACAGGGCTCTTTGGCAGCCAGCTTTTCTTTGGCCAGGGACAGAGCCTCCTCCAAAGAATCGGTACGCCGGCTGACCCAGCCCTGGGTGTAGCGGGTGGTGATACGGCTTTCGTCCACCTCGGCGATGATGCTCACCGCACCGGCGATCTCTGCCGCCTTGCCCTGGGCTCCGCTCATGCCGCCCAAACCGGCGGTGACGAAGAGCTTGCCTGCCAGATTGCCGTCGGCGGGGATCCCCAGCTTCAGCCGGCCGGCGTTCAAAAGGGTATTGAAGGTGCCGTGGACAATGCCCTGGGGTCCAATGTACATCCAGCCGCCGGCGGTCATCTGACCGTAGTTGGCAACGCCCAAAGCAGCGGCACGGTTAAAGTTTTTCTGGTCGTCAAAGGCACCCACCATGAGGCCGTTGGTGATGATGCACCGGGGGGCCAGCTTGTGGGAGTGGAAAAGACCCAGGGGGTGACCGGACATGACCACAAGGGTCTGCTCGTCGGTCATCACTTCCAGATATTTTTTGATCAGACGGTACTGCATCCAGTTTTGGCAGACCTGTCCGGTCTCGCCGTAGGTCACCAGCTCATAGGGATACAGTGCCACATCAAAGTCCAGATTGTTGTCGATCATTACCTGCAACGCTTTTGCATCCACGCAGTTGCCCTTGTATTGCGTGATGGGCTTGCCCCACAGCTTCCCTGCGGGACGGAACCGGTAACCGTAAATACGGCCGGTCTGCTCCAGCTCCTGGGCAAATTCCAATGCCATTTGGGCATGGTGCTCCTTGGGGATGTACCGCAAAGCGTTACGGATGGCCAGCTCCTTGTCCGCCTGGCTTAAATGTGCCTCACGGCGGGGAGCACGGCGGTATGCCGGGTCAAAGGGAGGATATTCCGGCAAAACACCGTCCAGCTGAATGGTCATGGCGTCTTTTACATTTAATTCCATGGTTTTATCCTCCTTATACAAAGTCGGGAACATGGCGGTAAACGATATCCAGCAGCTCACCGCTGCGGACCAATGCTTCCACAGCTTGAATATCCGGCCAGATCTCCCGGTCGGTATCCATAAAGGCCACATCCCGGCGTACACGGCGGAACACCTCTTCCAGCACGGGAGAAAGCCCGGTGCCGAAGGTGTTTTGCATACGGCGGATATCGATGGCCTGGCAGGCGGTCAGCAGCTCAAAGGCCAGACAGGACAGGGAGTTCTGTAAAATGGTGCCTGCCTTTCGGGCGGCGGTGGTGCCCATGGAAACAAAGTCCTCCTGATTGGCAGAGGAGGGGATGGAGTCCACACAGGCCGGATGGGCCAGCACCTTGTTTTCCGATGCCATGGAGGCAGCGGAATACTGGACGATCATAAAGCCGGAGTTGACGCCGCCTTCGGTGGTCAAAAACCGGGTCAGACCGTTGCTGAGGGCGGCATTTACCATACGCTCGGTGCGGCGTTCGGAGATGCCGGCGATCTCGCTGCAGGCGATACCCATAAAATCAAAGGGCAGTGCCATGGGCTCACCGTGGAAGTTGCCGCCGGAGATCACCGCCTCGTCCTCATGGAACAGCAGGGGATTGTCGGTAACGGCGTTGAGCTCGATCTCCACACGGCTGAGAACATACTCCAAACTGTCACGGATGGCACCGTGGACCTGGGGAATACAACGCAGAGCGTAGGCATCCTGCACCCGCTCGCCCTGGCAGCGGTCCAAAATTTCGCAGTTTTCCGTGAGCAGACGGATGTTGTGTGCCACGGTGATCTGACCCTCATGGCCCCGGAGGGCGTGGATACGGGGGTCAAAAGCACTGAGCTGACCTGCCAAAGCGGTAAGGGTCAGAGAGCTGACCACATCCGCAAGCTGGGCGGCACAGATGGTATCGTACAGGTTCAAAGCACCCACGCTGGTCATGGCACAGGTGCCGTTGGTGATGCCCAGACCTTCCTTGCTGACAAGACCGTCCAGCACGGGAATGCCCGCCTTTTCCATGGCCTTGCCGCCGGGCAGCTTCGCACCATGGAAATTGGCCATGCCACGGCCCAACAGCACCAGTCCCATATGGGACAGGGGGGCCAGGTCGCCGGAGGCACCCAAAGAGCCCTTTTGCGGGATGATAGGGGTGACGCCCTTGTTGAGCATTTCCACCAGCATTTCCACCAGCACAGGCCGCACACCGCTGACGCCGATACACAGGGCGTTGGCCCGCAGCAGCATCATGCCCCGGACCTGCTCGTCGGAGTAGGGCTCGCCGGTACCGGTACAATGGCTGAGGATCAGATTGGTGGACAACTGGGCACTCATTTCATCGGGAACAGCCACAGAGGCGAAGTCACCGAAGCCGGTGGTGATGCCATAGGCCACCCGCTTGTCCTGGGAGAGCTTGTCTACCAAAGCACGGGAACGCTCCATAGCCTCTTTGGCCTGGGGGGCAAGCTCCACACGGGCACCGTAACGGGCAACGGCAACAAAGCCCTCGAAGGAGAGGCTGCAGCCGTCGATCACCACTTTTTTTATTTCTTTTGCTTGACGCATAGGTATCTTCCTTACATGAAAAATGTGCAAATACACCGCAACAGCCATTTCCCGAGAAATGGCTGTGCAGCACAGTTGGATTTAAGACTTTTGGGCAATGAGCTGCTCAAAAATGGGCAGGCTCCTGCGGATCATATCGTAAGAAACACAGGTGGACAGCCGGAAATAATCGGGACAGCCAAAGTCGTCACCGGGGACGATGAGCAGATTCTGCAGCTTTGCCTTGTCGGAGAATTCCCTGGCGGTGCCGTAGGGTGCCTTTACAAACAGGTAGAACGCACCCTGGGGCTTGACGCAGTCATAGCCATAGGCGGTCAGTGCGTTGTACAGCGTGGTGCGGTTGCGGTCGTATTCCGCCAGGTCGGGACGCTGCTCCGGGCACAGACGGACCACCTGCTGCTGCAGGCTGGGGGCACACACATGACCCATGATACGGGCGGCACCGGCAGCGGCAGCAAAAAGTGCGGCTCCATCCTCCACACAGTCGGGAACACAGAAATAACCGATCCGCTCGCCGGGCAGGCTGAAGGACTTGGAGTAGGAGTAGCAGATCACGGTGTTGGGGTAGATGTCGGGGATGTAGGGAACGGTGCAGCCGTCATAAACCAACTCCCGGTAGGGCTCATCGGCAATGATGTAGATGGGGTGGCCATATTCCTGGGACTTGGCGGTGAGGAGCTGTGCCAGCTTCTGCAGGGTGTCCACGGAATAAATGGCACCGGAGGGGTTGTTGGGGGAGTTGACGATGATGGCCTGGGTGTGGGCGTTCAGCCGCTTTTCCAGCTCGGGAAAGTTGATCTGGAAATCGGGCAGGTCGGCGGGAACTGTTACAAACTTATGGCCGTTGCAGGTGACAAAGGGACGATACTCGGGGAAGTAGGGGATGATGGCGATGACCTCGGAATCCTCCACTGCCAGGGCCCGGAGCATACTGACCAGAGCCGGTGCAGCACCGCAGGTGAAAAAGATGTTGTCGGGACGCACCACAGAGCCTGTACGCCGGGACAGCTCCTCTGCCACGGCCTGACGGGCATCCATGGCACCGGAGGCCGGTGTATAGCTGTGGACAGCCAGGGTGTTTTCCCAGGCAGTGATGTCACAAAAAGCATCGATAACGGCCTTGGGGGCGGGGACAGAGGGATTGCCCAGGGAGAAGTCATACACATTCTCCTTGCCTACGATGGCGGCTTGACGGAGACCGTACTCAAACAGCTCACGGATACAGCTTTTATTGGTACCAAGCTCGTACATGGTTTGATTGATCATGATTTGTAATCCTCCGGTAAGTGGTAAATATTGGCCTGTTCTTTACCGGTGAGCAGCCGAAGACCGCCGAAGGCCAAAGCCTCCATTTCATTTTCGCCGGGCAGGATCACCACAGGGGCGATGAAAGAAACATATTCACTGACCCAGCCGGTGAGCATCTTGGAATAGGCCATGCCGCCGGTGAGAATGATGGCATCCAGATCGCCCTTCTGGGCCGCTGCCAGGATGCCGATACCCTTGGCGATCTGATAGGCCTGGGCCTCAAAGATCTTCCGGGCGTATTCGTCACCGTCTGCGATCCGCTGTTCAATGATACGGGCGTCGGCGGTGCCCAGGTGGGCGATCATGCCACCCTGGCCACGGGCCAGCTTTTTCATTTCGGTAGGGGTGTACTTGCCGCTGAAGCACATGGCAAGCAGCTCCTGAATGGGAATGGTGCCAAGACGCTCCGGGGAGAAGGGACCTTCGTCATCGCCCACGGTCTCTACGATGCGGCCGCCCACATGGGTGCTGATGGAAATACCGCCGCCCAAATGGACTACCAGCAGCTTCAGGTCGGCATATTCTTTGCCCAGTTGCTTGGCGTAGCGGATGGCCTGGGCACGGCTGTTGAGAGCGTGGCAGTAGCTGTTGCGGTAGACTCTGGGCGTACCGGTGATCCGGGCCAGCTCCGGCAGCTCTGCGGAGGTCACGGCGTCGTAAATATAAGCGGGGATACCCAGGGGATTGGCGATCTCATATGCCAAAATACCGCCCAGGTTGGAGGCGTGGGGAGAGCTGAGGTGGCCGCTGAGAGCCTCCTTCAGGTCATGGTTCAGAACATAGCCGCCGGCCTTCAGTCCGGGCAGCAGGCCGCCCCGTCCCATTACACAGGACAGCTCCTCTTTCTTCACACCGTTGCGGTCCAGAAAATCATAAATAAATTCCAGCCGCAGGGGAGCCTGGTCGGCAATGTTCTTAAAATGGGCAAAGGAGGCGGGGTCGTGGGTCACATCCTCCTGGACGATCTTTTCCTCATCCCGGTACAGAGCCAGCTTGGTGCTGGTGGAGCCGGGGTTGATAATCAGCTGCAGATACATGGCAACTCCTTTTCAGCTTATCAGAGCACACAGCAGCAGGGAGTAATACTTCTCCTCGTAGCTGGCACTTCTGGAAATCAGAGCGATGGGACATTTGGCACCTACGATGCAGCCGGCCATCTGGGCCCCTGCATACTGAAGCATGGCCTTGACCATGATGTTGCCGGCAGCCAAACCGGGCACCAGCAGGATGTCGCTGTTGCCCACCACAGGGCTTTCATACTTTTTTACCTTGGCGGATGCGGGATTCATGGCAAGGTCGAAGGAGATAGGGCCTTCCACATAGCAGCTGCCCAGTTCTCCGTCGGCACAGGCCTGCTTCAATGCGGCGGCATCCACGGTCTCGGGGATCTTGGGGCTGACAGTCTCGGCAGCACACAAAGCACAGATGAGGGGCTTTTCGCAGCCCAGCTTCTGCAGTGCGGAAATGCTGTTGCGGAGGATGGCTTTTTTGGTCTCCAGGTCCGGATGGGGGATCATGCCGGAATCGGCAACGCCCAGCAGCTTATGGTAGCCGGGCAGCTCCACCAGGGCAAAGTGGGAGATGACAGAGCCGGTGTTCAGGCCGGTCTGCTTGTTCACAACGGCCTTCAAAAGAGTGCCGGTTTGGAGCAGACCCTTGAGGATAAAGCCGGCTTTGCCCTCCCGTACCAGTTCTACGCACAATGCAGCGGCCTCCTCGTCGGTGGCGGCTTCCAGGATCTCGCTGTCACAGAGGGTATAGCCGTGGTCTGCGGCGATCTTGCGGATCTCATCGCCGTGACCTACCAAAAGACAATTCATAAGACCCTGGTCACGCATGGTCATGATGGCTTCCAAAGTATGTGCATCATGGGCACAGGCAACGGCACAGGTCTTTTTATCGCCGCCGGAGATCCGGCTGCACAGTTCCTGCAAATTTTTGATCATAGTGTCTCCTTATTCACCCAGGGCAGCGGCACGGCCGGCACGGTAAGCCTTCAGGTTCAGCTCCCGGAACTTGGGGGGAACGGTATCGGAAATAACAGCCTCCCAGTCAATGCCGTCCATTTTCAGAGCAGCGGTCATGGCACCGAACAGCACAATGTTCATGCACTTGGCGTTGCCCAGCTCCTCCGCGATCTTGGCGGCGTTCAGAGTGTAACAGGTGAAGTTCTGCTCCATGGCCTCCAAACAGCCGGCAGGATATGTGGCAGCACCGGTGGCGATGGTGGAGGATACGATCTCATAGTCGTTGATAACGGCAACGCCGTCGGGCTTCAGGTAATCGGCATAACGGACGGCCTCCATCTTTTCAAAGGCCACGATAATGTCGGCGGCACCCTTACCAATGACAGGGGAGTAAATTTTTTCGCCCCAGTGGACCTGGGTGGAAACACTGCCGCCACGCTGGCTCATGCCGTGGACCTCGGACATCTTTACATCAAAGCCTGCCTTCATCAAACCGTTTACCAGGACCTTTGCGGTCAAAATGGCACCCTGACCGCCAACGCCTACCAAAAGGGCACTTTTCTTTTCCATAATCAGTTCTCCTTTCTGCTGATGGCGTTTACGGGGCAAACCTGGGCACATACGGTGCAGCCCACGCACTGATTGGCGTCGATGTGGCACTTGCCGTCCTTCATCATAAGGGCGGGGCAGCCAACCTTCAGACACTTCTTGCAGCCGATACATTTGTCGGTATCTGCCTGGCACAGGGAAATATCGTGCTTGATCCGCTTGATCAGCAGGCAGGGACGGCGGGTGATGATGGCGGAACGCTTTTCGGATGCCATTGCACCCTTCACCGCAGCTTCCATTTCCTTCAGATTCTGGGGATCCACGATGTAGATGTTGTCGTAGCCGTAAGCGGCCAGGACCTTTTCGATCTTGATGGATTCGGCAATGTCGCCCTGGAGGGTATGGCCGGAGCCGGGGTTTTCCTGGTGGCCGGTCATGCCGGTGATGGAGTTGTCCAGCACCACAGGGATGATGTTGCCGTTGTTGTATACGATCTCAGCCGCACCGGTCATACCGGAGTGGAAGAAGGTGGAGTCGCCCATGACGCCAAAGACCTTTTTTTCTTCGCCCTTGGCAGCCAGTCCCTTTGCGATGCCCATGCCGATGCTGAATCCGCCGCCCATGCAGACCACACTGTCCAGGGCGTTGAAAGGATGGGCGAAGCCCAGGGTGTAGCAGCCGATGTCACCGGCCACCACAGCGTTTTTCTCCTTGGCAATGGTGTAGAAGAAGCCACGGTGGGGGCAGCCCGCACAAAGTGCCGGGGGACGGGGTGCTGCCACCACACCCACATTCTTAAATTCGGGTTTCTTGCCAAATATCCGCTCTGCAAGGATCTGGGGATTCAGCTCATACATGTTGCCGGTAAGCTCCTTGCCGATGCAGGGGATTCCTGCGGCCTTGATCTCGGTTTCCATGTAGCCGTCCAGTTCCTCAATGATGTACAGCTTTTCCACCTTGGAGGCGAAGTCCCGGATGAGGTCCATGGGCAGGGGATAGGTGATGCCCAGCTTCAGGAAGGAGGTGTCCTCCGGGAAGGCGTCCTTGGCGTAGTGGTAAGCGATGGAGGCGGAGATGACGCCCACCTTGTTGCCCTTCAGCTCCAAAGTGTTCAGAGGGCTGGTGTTGGCGTAGGCCTCCAGCTTTTTCAGATTGCTCTCCAGCTTGGCATGGTTCAAAACAGCCAGAGCGGGAGCGGAAACATACTTTTTGGAGTTTCTTTCGTAGGGAGCTACGGGATGCTCCACACGCTCACCCAGGCTTACCAGGCTCTTGGAGTGGGAAACACGGGTGGTGGTCCGAAGCAGAACGGGAATATCAAAGGCCTCGGAAATGTCATAAGCGGCCTTTGTAAAGTCCAGACATTCCTGGGAATCGGCAGGCTCCAGCATACACAGCTTGGCTGCACGGGCGTAGTGGCGGTTGTCCTGCTCATTCTGGGAGGAGTGCATGCTGGGGTCATCGGCAGAAACGATCACATAGCCCTTGTTTACACCGTTGTAAGCAGCGGTGAAAATGGGGTCAGCTGCCACATTGACGCCGACATGCTTCATAGCACACAGACTCCGGACACCGGAAATGGCGGCACCGTATGCCACCTCGGCAGCCACCTTCTCGTTGGGGGCCCATTCGCAGTACATGGAATCCTTGTACTGGGGCAGATTTTCAAAAATTTCTGTGCTGGGAGTTCCGGGATATGCAGAGCAGACACGCACGCCTGCCTCGTATGCACCCCGGGCAATTGCTTCGTTGCCGGACATCAAATACTTTTCCAAAGCAAATGACCGCCTTTCCTGTTTTATAATTTTAATGGCTGAGCATTATGTTACATACCAAAAGCCTGCCGGAAAGGCAGAGCTTTATGCCGGTGGGAGTGGATATCGCACCCCCAAACATACCCACTTTATTGTAACGGATGCATTGTAAAATTTCAACAAAAATTCCTAAGGGGCATATAAATTTTTCTGTTGAAAAGCAACTGTGCACCACTGGCGGGCATGGATGCTTCAGCTTGCGGGCAAGAGCATTGCAAGGGATGGCTTGGCGTGATATAATAACAAAAAGGAGGGATGGTATGGCTGTTCGGCTGACGGAATATTACCGCAGGAAATTCGGCTGCAAGGTATATAAGCTGGGCATCGATGCAGGCTTTACCTGTCCCAACCGGGACGGAACAATTGGTGTGGGCGGCTGTGTCTTCTGCGGCAGCGACGGAGGCAGTGCCTTCGCAGCCCGGGGCGGCAGCATCACCTGCCAGCTGGAGCAGGCAAAGGCACGGGTTGCCTTCAAGGGCGGTGAGAAATTTATCGCCTATTTCCAGTCCTTTACCAATACTTATGCTCCCCCGGAGGTGCTGGAGCGGTACTACCGGGAGGCAGCGGAAAGAGAAGATGTGGTTGGTCTTGCCATCGGCACCAGGCCGGACTGCCTGCCGGATGCGGTGGTAGACCTGTTGGCACAGCTCAATGCAGCCAAGCCGGTGTCTGTGGAGCTGGGCTTGCAGACCGTACATCCCGAGAGCGTCCGCTATATCCGCCGAGGCTACGAAAACCAGGTGTACTTCGACGCGGTGCGGCGGCTAAAGAAGGCGGGCATTGAGGTGGTGACTCATATCATTTTGGGCCTGCCGGGTGAGACGCCGGAAATGATGGTGCAGACCACCCGTGCCGCAGTAGCTGCCGGCACCGATGGGGTGAAGTTCCACCTGCTCCATGTGCTCCGGGGAACAGACTTGGCTGAAGATTACGCCGCAGGCAGATTCCGCTGCCTGGAGCTGGAAGAATATACAGCCATACTGGACGCCTGTTTGGCGGTCTTGCCGCCGGATACGGTGGTCCACCGTATCACAGGGGACGGTGCAAAAAAAGATTTGATTGCACCTATGTGGTCGGCAGATAAAAAGACTGTTCTCAATTACTTGAACACCCACCTGCAAAATCTGTGACGATACCCCCGGTACAGGGGTGCTTCTGCACAGGGATATGGGACTTGACATGAAATTCTGTTTACCATAAGATAGATACATCAATTATAAGGAGGCTGTTCCCGTGATTATTGATGCCCATGCACATATTTATGACATTTTGGCCGGCTACGGGGCAAAAGGAGAGTTCCGACCCTTTGGTAACGGCAAGGGAATTTGGGCCACCGGAGAGGTGGAGCAGTTCTTCCCCAGTCAGTACGGTGACCTGGGCTTCCGGGGGGAAGCACTGCTGGAGCTGATGGCGGAAGCGGGGATCGACCACGCTGTGCTGCTGCAGGGGGGCAATTACGGCTTTCATAACGACTATGTGATCGAGACCGCCCGGCGGTATCCGGATAAGTTCACCCCCATCGTTACGGTGGATCCCTACGCCTTTTATGTTCAGCAGATCCTGGATCATCTCATCGGTGAAAAGGGTGTCAGGGGTTTGAAGTTTGAACTGTCACAGACCTGGGGCATGACAGGCTACCACCCGGAGCTGAAGCTGGATGGCCCGGTGTTTGCCAAGGTGCTGGAGCGGGCAGAACGGGAGGAACTGACGGTCACCGTGGACATGGGGCCCATGGGCACCGGCGGCTTTGACCCTGAAGCTATGAAGACTGTGGCAAAGCGGTATCCCGGAATCCGGTTCATCTTCTGCCATTGCTGCTTCCCCTGTGACGACGGACAGAACGGCTTGCGTCTGGAGATCATGGATCAGATGAAGGACGCGGGCATCCTCTTTGATATTTCCAATCTGCTGGCTGTCTGGCCGGAGGAGCCGCCCTTCCCCAAAAAGCACGCCTTTTTGAAGGAAGTCAAGGCAGTGGTGGGGGCGGAACGGATGATCTGGGGTTCGGATGTGCCGGGGATCCTCCGCAAGTTCACCTATCAGCAGCTGATGGCCATGGTTACCGAGTCCGGTGCTTTTACGGAGCAGGAACTGCAGTTAGTCATGGGAGAAAACGCCAGACGCGTATATGGTATTGGATAAAAAACCACCACGACCCGCCTTTGGGTCGTGGTGGTTACGATTTGTGTCGATCCATATGCAGGATATAAGAAACGACGGCTTTTACCGACACGGTGTTGTCCAGGGCAAAGAGCATTTCCGGGTGCCGGTGAAAATGATGCCGCCACAGGAGACATAGTCAAGCTCTTCGGCAGTTACGCGTTGCAGGGCTTGCTCCTTTTGCGGATCACGGTGCCACGCCAAACAGGGCACAGGCATTGTAGTAAAACAGATCCTCCAGAAATTCCTTCCGCTGTGCATCGTTGGGTATGTGGTGCAGCACCGCATCCTTCAGCGATTTAAGACAGTGGTAGTTGTTGTAGGTCATTTGCCGGGTCTGTTCAGCAAACTGCTCCAGCAGCTTTGGGTCGGACCAGGGGTACTCGTCACGGGTCAGAAATATTCCGCCCATGGTTTCGGAGTACATTTCCACGCCGGGGATCAATCCAAAGGGATGGTCGGCAGCGAACAGCAGACGCTTTCGCAGATCCTCCCGGGCAATGGTACGCATGAACACCTCCGGGTCGGTGACACTGGATATATCGAACCAGAAGGGCTTGTTCCTGTTTTTATCCAGAAAATCACTGTCCAGGAAGTCAAAGAACTCCTCTTTTACATAAAAACGGCCCAAGTGGGCAAGGATCAGCTTCAGATCCGTATAGGTATCCAGGATCCGCTGGATCTTGGCCCGCAGACTGGGGGAACCCATACCGATGCCGCAGGTGTGGAGGATCAGAACAGCCTTGTGAGCTTGGCAGAACTGCAGCATATCCTCGGTTACAAATTCCTCCAGTTCCACATCCATGGCGGTGAAGTGGCCGGGCTTGTCGGCAAAATCGTAATAGGGCTTTACGCCGTAGACCTTCACACCCAAGGCACAGGCCTCCTCGTAGCCTGCCATCAGTGCACCGGGATCCCGGGGAGTGGCCAGCAGCATGGGAAGCAGCCGGGGGTCTGTCTTTGCCTTGTGCAGCACATAAGAGTTGGCTGCCCGCACATCCACCTCGTGGATAACGAAACCGAAGCCCACCACATAGCCGGGCTCCTTGCCGGCATACATCCGGGCATAAACCTGTAACAGG
>JAZNZG010000250.1:0-4496 GCA_045594825.1 Faecousia sp.
TTCTACACGGTCCACATACCGCTTGCCGCACAGGTGTACCATGGGCTCGGGATTCAGCCATGCCTTGTAAGCATAGAAGGAGTCCTTCTTATATTTACGGTCGAAGGTCACCAGGCCCTTGTGGTTCTGACCGTTCTCGCCGCCCTCGTTACGGGTGTCGGCACCGAAGTCAAACATGTTCCAAACATGGGTTGCCCACAGGTAGGGACGCTCAGCGATCTGCTTGATGAGCTCTTCATGGTAGTATGCCTGGTATTCCTCGGTGTAGTCGCCCTGGGTGGGGTTGGAGGTGTGCCAGTTCAGTGCTTCACAGCCATACTCGGAAATGCCGATGGGGATGTTGGGATGCTTTTTATGGAAGTTATCGAACCAGGGGCCGTTCTGGCTTGTTTCGCCGCCGTACCAGCCAAAGTAGTGGTTGTAGGAAACCACATCGGGGATCTCCACGATGTCAGAATCAATGGGACAGGGGGACACGCAGGCCATGGTGGTCAGTCTGGTCTTGTCCATTTCATGACACATGTCGTTGAGGATGTTGTGGTTCTCCAGCAGGTCGGGATCATCGGCACCCTTCATGGTGATCTCGTTGCTCAGACCCCATACCACGATGGAAGCATGGTTGTAGTTCTGAACGATCAGTTCCTTCATTTGGCTGATGGTGTTCTCACGGCCGGTGGGCATGTGCTGGGAGATGTAGGGGATCTCTGCCCAGATCACCAGACCCTTTTCGTCACACAGGTCGTAGAAATACTGGTCGTGCTGATAGTGGGCAAGACGGATGGTGGTGCAGCCCACTTCGCAAATGAGGTCGATGTCCTCTTCATGATGCTCTTTCAGCAGTGCGTTGCCGAAGCCCCAGCGGTCCTGATGGCGGGAAACACCACGGAGGGGATATGCTTCGCCGTTGAGGATGAAGCCCTTGTCGGGGTCGATGGCAAAGCTTCTGCAGCCGAAGCGGGTGCAGACATTGTCGATGACCTTGCCGTCTTCAACAAGCTCTGCCTCTACGCAGTACAGGTAGGGATCCTTGCGGCCGTTCCACTTGCGGACATTTTCAATAACGGTGCTAAACTTGGTGTCGGTGCTTTCAGCACACTTCACCACATTCTCGTCCTTGTCGTAGATGGTGTAGCGGACGCTCTGACCCATCTTGGAGCCGGTAACGAATACTTCCACTTCCACATTGGCATTGTCGCCGTCGATAACGGGTGTGACCTTGATGCCGGGGCCGCCATAGTAGTCCAGGTCGAAATGGGATTCGGAAACACAGATGATGTTCACATCACGGTACAGGCCGCCGTAGAAGGTGAAGTCAGCCATCTGGGGATAGACCTTGTCGTTGGCAGCATTGTCTACCTGCACAGCGATGATGGTCTTGTCCTGGATGCAGTCGGTGATATCGGCACGCCAGGTGGAGTAGCCGCCGTCGTGATGTGCCAGGTGCTTGCCGCCCACATACAGGTCCGCGGAGGAGTTGGCACCCTGGATCTCGATGTAATAGCGGTCAGCAACAGGCAGGTCCTCCTTCAGAAGCTCATGGGCATACCATGCACTGCCACGCCAGTAGTCGCTGTCGCCGTCCTGGCCGTCGATGGCGTTCCAGGAGTGGGGCAGGTTGACAAAGTTCCAGTTGTTGTTGATTTGGCAGGGGATCTCAGCGGCTTCCTTGGTGAAAGCCCATTTGCGGTTGATGTTTACGATCGTTCTCACGAATATATCCTCCTTAAGTTTCCACAGCCCTATGCCGCAGTATTCTGCATACTATTATATCAAAGCTTTTCCCAATTGGAAGAGGGATTTTTGAATTTTTTATAAAGAAATGCTCTTCTTTTGTTTTCTGTGTTGAAAACCGGAAGCTTATATATTATAATGATATTTATAATAAAATGCCCACGAGGCAAACTTTTTGGAGGTAAATATTATGATGGATCTTCCCCTGAATGTAGATTTTTCCGGTAAGGTAGTAGTGGTCACAGGTGCCGGCGGCGTGCTGTGCGGCGATATGGCCCGTGCTTACGCCCAGGCAGGTGCAAAGGTGGCTGCTCTGGACCTGAACGAAGAAGCTGTCAAGAAGCTGGCTGCAGAGCTGACTGCAGAAGGCTTCACCTGCATCGGCTACAAAGCCAATGTTCTGGACGCTGCCGCTTTGGAGGAGGTCCATCAGGCAGTTCTTGCCGACCTGGGTCCCTGTGATATCCTGGTCAACGGTGCCGGCGGCAACAACCCCCGTGCAACCACCGACAACGAGTACCAGCACGAAGCATGGGAAGGCTGCAAGTCCTTCTTCGACCTGGACGCAGGCGGCGTGGATTTCGTATTCAAGCTGAACTTCCAGGGCACCCTGCTGCCCACTCAGGTCTTTGCCAAGGATATGGTAGAGCGTAAGTGCGGCAATATTCTGAACATCTCCTCCATGAACGCCTATACTCCCCTGACCAAGATCCCCGCCTACTCCGCTGCCAAGGCCGGCATCTCCAACTTCACCCAGTGGCTGGCCACCCACTTTGCAGGCACCGGCATCCGCTGCAACGCCATCGCTCCCGGCTTCCTGGTTTCCAACCAGAACCGTGCCCTGCTGTTCAATGAGGACGGCACTCCCACCGCTCGTTCCGCAAAGATCCTGAACGGCACCCCCATGGGCCGTTTTGTGGACTCCGCCGAGCTGCTGGGCGGTCTGTTCTTCCTCACCGACGACAAGGCTGCCTCCGCCATCACCGGCGTGGTGCTGCCCATCGACTGCGGCTTCGCTGCCTACTCCGGCGTATAAGCGGCAAGCTGCCGCCGGCAGCACTGCGATTCGTTACTGCCCTGTGCCGCTCGGCACCGTCACTGCATACAAAAAAGGAGAGGACCTGGTCCTCTCCTTTTTTTACCAATAACGGCGGGCGGTGACATACCGCTCCTTGAAATAGTCGATGTTCATGTTCATCTCGCTTACGGGATGCTGGGAATTCCGGGCGGCGATGAACTTGCCGTTGCCGATATAGATGCCCACATATTCTGCCACACCCTCATTGACGGTCCAGAAAAACACCACATCGCCGGGCTGCAGATCCGCTTTTTCCACAGCGGTGCCAAAGGTGGCCTGCCCGCTTACGGTACGGGGTACGGAAATATCCAGCTGACCGAAGCAATAATAGATAAGGCCGGAGGTATCGAAGCTGTCCGGGCCGTTGCCTCCCAGCTCATAGGGCGTACCCAAAGTACCCTTTGCCAAAGCCGCGGCCTGTTCACCCACTGTACCTGTCAATTCTGCAGGTTCCTCCGTGGGGGCTTCCGTGGGAGCTTCGGTGGGGGCTTCCGTAGGTGCTTCTGTGGGAGCCTCCGTAGGTGGCTCCGTAGGTACTTCCGTGGACGGCTCCGTAGGCGGCATGGTGGGCTCCTGGGTTGGCGGGACGGTGGTCTCGGCCACATAGGTCTCCTGCTGGACAGGCTCCTTCCGGGGCGGACGCATGGTCAAATAAACAATGGCGATCAGTGCCAGCAATATGATGACCAGCAGCACTGCCAAAACCATCAGCAGCCGGTTGGCGGCAGATTGCTTTGCATAACGGCCTTTTTTCATAAAGTCGCTCCCTTCCTTATTTCAGCAGCTTAACGCTGGCACGCTCCACCGGGGTGGTCTTGATAAGGTTCACCGGCTCATAGGGCTCCTTTTGAATGATGCGATACAAAAGCTCTGTGGCCTTTTCTCCCAACAGCTCCTTGTCAAAGGTCATGGTGCTCAAAGGCGGCTCCAGATACCGGGATACCAGCAGGTCGTCCAAACTCATAATGGAGATATCCTCCGGGATCTTCAGCCCCTTTTCCTTGGCAAAGCGGATGGCATCGATAGCAAAGGCGTCACCGGCACACAGAACGGCGGTGGGCAGCCGGGGATTATCCATGAAGGCGTGGATGCTCTCTTCCGCCTCATCGGCGGAATAGGGCAGCTCCGCCAGCCATGCCGGGTTGCAGATCAGGCCGGTATCCTTAAGTGCGGCGGTATAGCCGCTGAAGGTGCGGATGTAATAGTCCGCCGGGGTGACCGGGCCGATAAAGCCGATGTCCCGGTGGCCGCAGCTGTGCAGGTACATGGTGGCCTGGTAGGCGGCATCGTAATAATCCACCTCCACCAGGGGCAGGCTGCCGTCCTTTTGAATGTGGGCGTCCACGCACACAAAGGGGATCTGCTCCTGCTGTAAAAGGGAAATGATGGCAGGATCGGAGATCTGGTTCAGGATCACACCGTCGCAATCCTTGCTGCGGACGGAGTCAATGATCTGTTCACAGTTCATATCATCGTCCACGAAGGTGAAAATGATGCTGTAACCCAGTGCCTTGCTGGTTTTGAACACACCGCTGAGGGTCTCCAGAGCGAACTGGTTGTACAGGCCATAGGCATAATGCCGCAGCACCACATGGATGGTAAAGCTCCTGCCAAGATTCAGCCGGCGGGTATGGACATTGGGGGTAAAGCCGGTGCGTTGGATGATCTCCTGCACCTTTTTACGGGT
>JAZNZG010000251.1:0-3367 GCA_045594825.1 Faecousia sp.
TGTTGGTACTGCACCCAATCTTTGACCTCCGGCCGGTGTACCAATGCTGCGGCAAAGATCACCGCATCAACGGAAGAAAGGTCCAGATGCTTCCAGCCATCATCCCGAACGCTGGTATATTCCACTTCCGGCTCCGGCTGCTTTTGGGCAAACCATGCCCCCACGCCTCTGCCAACAAAACTGTTCTGTCCAACGATCAAAATTTTCATGCCGACCTCTTATTCTATGCTGTTGATCCGTGCTACCAATTTCCCTGCCCGGTAAAATTTTCTTCCCGGGATCAGATCCGGAATACAGCCGTCTTGTTTATACTCAGAAAAATATACAGAATCTTCGTGGTTTGCATATTTGGCATTTGCCGTAAACAAGACCTTGGGATAGGCAAGCTTCTCCCATGCAGCAAACACTTCGTCTGTAAAGCCGTCCCGGTCCGTGGACAACACAACGATGCGGTCATACCGGATGCGCTGCTTTCTCCGTTCCCAGGCCTCCTCCGCTTCCCGGCAGGTTTCATAGTGGACAAAATGAATTTCAATATCCTCTATCGTACCAATGGGATATTCCTCGCCCCACCGCATTACCATGGGTGTTTGAATGTAATGCTTCAGATCATTGACAAAGCGGATAAAGTCCGGTTGCGGAATAAATGCATTGACCGTGGGAGACTGGAAAGGCAGCTGCATATCGTGATAAAAAACACCGCCGATACAGTTCTGGGAGATCAGGGTGACCTTTGTTTCCTGCAACACCTGTCTGGCCTTTTGAATGCTGTCTTTGCCGCTTTCAAACTGCACTTTTCCCTGAATCTTTTTCCGCAAGGACAGCAGAGTCTGCTTCTTTTGGGACAAATACTCCCGCAATACTCTTTTCTTGTTGTGGGTCAAATACTTCTGGGCATCTGCTTCCGGGATCACCAAGCGTAGCTTCTCGATCTTTTCCTGCTTACTGCTCTTCTTGTCCTGCAGAAGCTGATAGGCAAACTGATTGCGGATCGCCTGGACCTGCCTTTGCACCGCTTCAGTGGCCTCAGGACCGCAGATGGACCCCATCTGCTCCATGCGGCCGATACCTTTTTTTAAGTTGTCTATGTCGCCCCAGCGGCTCATCAGAGAGTTTGTGCTCCACCGTACATAGTAATAAAGCGGAGCATTGATCACAACGACCCCTGACAGCGGCACCGCGGTCAAATAATCGATGACGAACTGATAATCCTCGCCCATACTGACCGTTTCATCAAAGCGGATGTTATTGTCCTTAACATGATGGAGCAAAAACAACCTTATGGAGCAGCTGTAGGCCAGCACTTCATCTGCCAGGGATAACATATCTTCCCGTTTTACTGTCCAAAATGCACCGGCATCTTTGTGGATACCATACAGGCGGCGGCGGCCGGATACATAGTCCAGGAACAAGTAGCCGCACATTGCCATCTTGTCCGGGTGCTCTTCCTGGGTCTTTATCAGCCTCTCGGCATAGTGCTCCGACACCCAGTCATCGCTGTCTACAAACAGCAAATACCGACCCGATGCCTCATCGATTCCCCGGT
The DNA here is from genome assembly GCA_045594825.1 of Faecousia sp. GTDB lineage: Bacteria > Bacillota > Clostridia > Oscillospirales > Oscillospiraceae > Faecousia. The sequence goes on from JAZNZG010000251.1 coordinate 1,547, forward strand.
TTCTTGTAAAAGACACTCCCCGGTTCTGTTCATTATGGAAGCATTTTACCTGCGCATATTCTGCTGCCAGCTGCACGCACAGATCCCAACTGCCATCTTTGGAGCAATCGTCCACAAGAATGACCTCAACATCCCGTTCCCGTCCAAACACAATGGACTCCACGCACTTTCGCAGCATTTTTTCCGCATTATATACCGGCACAACAAAGCTAACCTTGGGCATGTTCCTGTCTCCTGTTATTGTCTGTTTAATACATTTGCCGGGATCCCTACGAGGGTCAGGCCGTCCTCCCGGAAAGACTTGGTAACCACCGCATTGGCACCTACGCAAATATCGTTGCCCAGGGTCACATCTCCGATGATCTTGCCGCCGATCCCCAAATCCAGGCCGTCACCGATCACGGGAACTGCCTGGGTTTTTCCGTTGTTGCCAACACAGTTGCCTCCGTGCAGACTGCACCGGGCACCCACTGACACACCCTCGTTGATGATGATCTCGCCGTGATGGTAGATGGTCAGTCCCGGACCTATGGTGTTCCGCGGGATCTTAAAGCCCAGCTTGTTGCCCAGCCTGTTCTTGCGGGCAAGGGCAAGCATATAGCGTAACCGGTGCTTTGTGTTAAAATGATACTCTTCCGCCCGAAGCAGGCGAATATATTTGGCAATAAAATAACAGGGGTCCCGCAACAGGCAGTACAGTAGCCGTTCTTTTCGGCTGAAGGCGTAGTAAAACCCCATATCGCTGCACAAGTATTCTTTGTAATCCGTTTTGTTCTGTATCATACCTGTTCCTCACTTCAACCGTTTGGCGGGAACACCGCCCATGACCGCACCGGGTTCCACATCCCGGATCACTACGGCATTGGCACCGATCACTGCACCGTCACCCACCGTGATGCTGCCCAACACCTTTGCACCGCAGGTAATCATCACATTGTCACCAATAATGGGAGCACGGTTATGGTCCCGGTAACCGATGGTCACTTGCTGATTGATCCAGCAATTCTCTCCGATGGACTCTGCCGCGATCATAGTGCTGAAACCATGCTGGATATACAGACCGCCGCCGATCTGCTTGGCTTCAATAAACAATGTATCCATAGGTCTGAAAAACAGCTTGACCCAGTTGCGGTAGAAGGCACGGTGCCGATTCCGGTATATAAACAGATTTCTAAACTCCCGGCAACGGGTCAGAAGAATGGATAAAGCTAAAGAGGGCTTTTCCGTCATATTCCACAGCTGCTGCCAACGGGCAAGATCCTTTTGGAGCCGCGGATCCTTCCAGTTGACCCCCGGCAGAACGGGTAATGCACGAATCAGGCAAAGTATATTTTGAATCTTTCTCATCCTATATCTTCCCTACTTAAAATAATGTTCCGTTTTTTCTACCGGGAGTTTTCCGCGATACTGCAGCAGCTTGTTCACCGGCAGCAGCCAAAGCTTACAAAGACCGGGCAGCCAGGAGGCCGGAGGCCGGGTGATATTCTTTTCCCGGAAATACGCTCCAAGAAGTTTCTTTTCACGCTGCAGACTCTCTGCGGTTGCAAAAGGATCCTTCGCAAGAAGCAGGAGCATGTTCAGGTAATGCAGGTCAAATGCCCGTTTCAGTCCCGGAAACCGTGCCGTCACATGCTCTCTCCGCACCGGAAGGTAGCACAGCTTGTCCATTACGATCCGGCTCCCGTTTGTTGCAGACAAGGTGACGCCGGATCTGCGTTGCCGGTAATTATAAACGATCTTAGGGTCATACAGGATCTTTCCGGCATTCATGATGCCGCGGTATGTGAAGAACTCATCATCGATCTTGTGACCCTCTTCAAA
>JAZNZG010000252.1:0-2049 GCA_045594825.1 Faecousia sp.
CACTACTCCCTCTACCCTGGCCTCCAAGCGGATGCTGGATGCCGCCGGTGTCAAATACACCCAGCTGCATACCAATGTAAAATCCATCACCCTGGACTTTGTTCCGGAAGAGGACAAATAAAGCTGCCTAAAACGATCAAACGGGCTGTACATCTGTACAGGCCGTTTGGTCGTTATGGCTACTGATATAAATAGATGTTGATCTCCAGTTCCTGGAAATAGAATCCCGAGAGCAGGGCGTATGCATTGGTAGGCACTCCGTTTTTATCATACCCAACGGGATATCGCATGGCATCTGCCAAATGGAAAACATTATCCTCCACAGTGATTCCCAAAATATTCCAGTTGCGGGTGTTCTCCACAAAGTATTCTGACAGCACAACGGCGTATTTTCCGGTTTCCGGGTCAATATCCAGGATCTGTTCGTTGCAGAACGCACCTGCCGTATAGGATATAAACTCCAAAGGAGCATAAAACCGCCGGGCAATATCATCGTTGAATTTCATGTAGTAGGAGAACTGGATCATCTCGTACTCTCCCACTGCATTTTTAAGAGGCGTTGCCGTTTCTTCTGTATGCAGGTATTCCTTCCAGTTTTCCTGGGTGATCTTGATCTTCTTAAACCGGGCAAGGTATTCGGCTGTGTCCCGATAGTCCCCCAACCCGTTGAATGCCTCGAAAGCTCCGGTATAATCCCCCGCATCCAGCAGTGCCAGGGCCTGTGCATAGGCCTGTTCCTGCAAAAGCTCAGTGATGCGGTATTTGCTGTCTTTGTAATCTCCCAGCTTGGAGAAGGCGGCAATTGCAGCATCGTATTGCCCCGCCTCCTGCAATGCCATGGCCTCCCGGTAGGCATTTTCACTTTGGCAGGCAGAAAGGCTGATGCACAGCATCAGTACAAGAAATACCACTGTGATCCGTTTCATGTTTGTCTCCCTTTTTTGCTTTTTTCTTATTATAGCAAATAAACCGCTGTCTGCCAAGGTGCTTTCTTGTGTTGACTTCCTTTTTCTGACAAGATATAATTTTAATCAGAAAGGGGGGGCGGTATGAAAAAGAGACTTCTTTGGATCGTTTTACCGTTGGTGCTGCTGGCGTTGCTTGCCGCTGCCATGTGGGGCTATGCCCGTTATGACAGCACCGTTCATGAATACACCCTCAAGGCCCGGCTTTCTGCCGCAAAGGAACCGGTTGCGTTTACTGCCGGAGAACCCCTGCAGATCTCCTGCACCGCCGTAAGCGAAAGCTATATTCCTGTCCTTGCCAGGGAAGTGGTGGTGCTTTCCGTATTCGACGGAGCCGGCACCCCGGTCCGTCTGACCGGAGAGGCCGTTGCCTCTGTTACAGGCAGCGATGTATTTTATGAGGGCATCCAGGGCCACCAGGCTGTTTATGTTTCTGAAACCCTCCTGCCCGCCGGAAAGACCGCCGATGACAACGCTTTGCCTTTCGGGTGTGAGCTAAACACCGAAGCCCTTGCCGGGAAAGATGTTGCTTTGCAGGTGGATGTATTTCTCCTTGGCAAGCCCCAGGCTTTTCCTTACAGCCAGTGGGAGCTGCTGGATCACGCTACCGTGGCCACAGCAGGACGGACAGCGTCCACCATTTCACTTCCTGAATTTAACGACCCCACCGGTTTCTCCTGGGAGATCCGGAGAAATACCGCATATCTTACCGGTATCGGGACAATCACCCAGGAGGATATCCTCCTTCCCACCCGGGTCTGCCTGTCTGTGATAGACGGAATCCCGAAGGAAGACCCCATCCTGGGCACCTGCTATGATGTGGTCATCGCCAGCGACGCTTTTTTCAACTGTGAGACGCTCCGTTCCGTGACCTTTGCAGACGATGCCCAGGTGGAAGACCTTTCCATGTGTTCCGGCGTACGGGGTATGTTCAAAGGCTGTTCCCGTTTGGAGGAAGTTCATAATATCCCCTCCGGTATTCTTGTTATGGATTCGGCATTCCACGGCTGCACCGCCATGACACAGACTCCTGTTCTGCCCGACTTCGTTGTCAGCATGGACTACTGTTTTTATGGCTGCACCG
>JAZNZG010000253.1:0-3618 GCA_045594825.1 Faecousia sp.
GCTGGGATGGGCACGGCAGCCATTGCCCATGGGGCTGCGAATGTAAAGGATCCTGCAGAGCAAGGACTTATGGGCATTATGGAAGTGTTTTTGGACACCATAGTAATATGTACTATGACTGCTCTTGTGATCTTGTGCAGCGGTACTCCCGTTGCTTACGGCGTGGATACTGGCATGACACTGACTGCCCAGGCTTTTTCCCTGGTATATGGGGACTGGATCTGCATACCTTTGGGATTGGCCTTATGCTGCTTTGCTATAGCGACCATTCTTGGTTGGGGAATGTACGGTGCCCGGTGTGCACAATATCTTTTCGGTGAACAGGTCTGGAGACCCTTTGTCCTGCTGCAAGCTGTCACCGTGATTATTGGAGCGATACTAAGTACAGCTACTGTTTGGATGCTTTCTGAGACCGTTAACGGCCTGATGGCAATTCCCAATCTGATTGCCCTTGCCTGGTTGAGTCCAGTAGTGGCAGATATTACAAAGAAATTTAAACACGGCAGTTCCTCTGCCGATGGAGGCACATATGAAAATTTCAATCAATGCAAATCGTTGCGAACCTTCTCCTATGCGGAAATTCCACCCCTTTGCAGTAAAGGCAAAGAAGGCGGGTATAAAAATCTATAATTTAAATATCGGACAACCGGATCTGGAAACACCCCAGTCTTTTTACGATGCTGTTCGCCAGTTTAATGAGGCGACTCTTGCCTATGAGGCATCTCCCGGTATGCCTGTGCTGATTGAAGCTATCCGGAGTTATTATCAAAAGTTGGGCGTCGACCTGGAGCCCGAGGATATTCTTATTACCACCGGTGGCAGTGAGGCATTGCTCTTTACATGTTTGAGCATTCTCGATCCTTACACAGAGGTCATTATTCCAGAACCGTATTATCCCAATTACACGACCTTTGTTCATGCAGCAGGCGGCGTGATTCGTGCTTTGCATACCGGACCTGAGGAGGGTTACCGTTATGCCGAGACAGACCGTATTGAAAAGCTCATCACAAAGAATACCCGTGCAATCATGGTTACAAATCCCGGTAATCCTACAGGTGTTGCTTTGACGGAAGAGGAAATGCGGATGGTCGCGGATATTGCCAAGAAGCACGACCTTTTCCTTATTTCCGATGAAGTATATCGTGAGTTCTGCTATGATGACAAATTCGGCGTACCCACAATGGGCAGATTCAAGGATATTCAGAATAATTTGGTGATCATTGATTCTGTCTCCAAGCGGTTCTCCTCCTGTGGTGCAAGAGTTGGCTGTGTTATCACTAAGAATAAGGAACTGCAGGAGGCCTTGCTGAAATTCTGTCAGTCCCGCTTGTCTGTGGCAACAATCGATCAGTTTGGTGCGGCTGCCCTTTATTCTGTTGATAAAGAATATTATGCTGAAAGCAAAGCTGAATACAAACGCCGCAGAGATACTGTTGTCAGCGGCCTTAGGAAGATACCTGGTGTTATGGTGGAAGAACCTATGGGTGCATTTTATGTAATGGCACGGCTGCCCATTGATGACGCCGATAAATTCCAGCAATGGCTCCTTGAGGAGTTCAATGACAATGGCGAAACGGTAATGTTTGCACCTGGAGCACCTTTCTATGAAACCCCCGGTAGCGGCATCAACGAAGTGCGTATTGCCTATGTTCTGAAACAGGAAGACTTGGAACGAGCCATGGAACTGCTGGCAAAGGGTATTTCCCGTTATCGTGAATTGTGTATGTAATTAAAACGGAGCAAGAAATCTTCTTGCTCCGCTTTTATATGGTTATAGGTTATTCTGCAAGTCCTACCGCGTTATCACGACCGTCAAGGATCAGGAATCGATATACAGTTTCATCGCCGGTGCGATAGGATATTCGCAGCAGAGGAATACCCTCAGGGATGACCGTTTGGATCATGATTCCGTCACCGGGTGTAAGGGAAGCGGCGGCAAAAATAGTACAATCGGGAATGAATACAATTCCATCTTCCCAGCTACCGGTTTCGATCCGTAAATCTGTTACGGCACCATCTGCATACAAGAAGTAATGATCGCCGTCCGTGTCGGTAACGATTTCTGCAATTTGGGTATATCCGGTCAAATCGGCATCGTCAAAATTTTGACAATGCACGCTGCCTTTGGTTGCTTCAGTTTCCGGAGGGAAGAAGTCATCCAGAATGACTCCGGTCAGCTGACCATACGGTACTTCTATGGTAACAATACCCTGATTATAGGGAGCGATTTCGTAAGGTGAGAAGTAGAAACAGACCCCTGTTTCTGAAAAATACCACGCTTCATCAAAGCTCTCTTCTACATCAAATCTCTCCGTTATATAATCTGCATAGTCATCATATAGCTGTGCCTCATCGGCAACAGTGTCCGCACACTGAATGACCAGATCGATCAGCTGCTCTTTTGCATCTACATGACTGAGAATACTGCCCAGGGTCAAGACCTCGCCGGTGAGAAGGTTATAGTTGGAAGAACAGCACAGCTGAACGGGACGGCCTTCGCCAATGTAAAAGCAGTCTGTCCCGTACAGACTTAAAACTACTTGATCGATCCGCACAGGGGAGTAGCAGATATCAATATAATGGGGTGTCCAGTCAATTTCGCTGCTGTATTGCTGCTGAGCAGTTGCTGCGGCGTCTTCCGCACGGCTGTGGACCGGATCCAAACGATTCAGAAAATCGATGATGATACTATCCGCAACATCCGGGTCGGGAATCGTAAGCTGCATATCCTGGTATGTGTGGGATAAAACTGTATTACCATCCTCGGCGGTATACTTTTCCGTTACAAGGGGCATGCTGACTGCATACATGGTCTGCTGCTCATATACAACCGTTTCCGGTACCGCTGTTTCCTCAGGCTCAGTAACAGTAACTTCCGGAATGACTTGCTCGGTTTCTGGTACAGTGGGGATAGTCTGCGAGATTTCTTCAATAGGTGCATGGCAGCCCGTCATCAGTAACATAAGCACCAAAATTATGGCAATCTGCTTTTTCATGTATCACACCTCCATATTTCGACTATATATACTATACCACGCATTACAGGAAGTATCAATGCAATTCTCATTTTACACTTGAAACCTTGACAAAGATATAGGCAAAATGGTAAAATATCTAAAACCGAATATCGCTGTGAACGGAAAGAGTAACAAAAACCAAACCTGCAGAGAATCTGGGTCAGTGGCTGTGAGCCTGGGTGGTGACGGTATTGCGAAAGTGCGTCCGGGAGCGAATTTTCTTTGAGTAATAAATGAGAGTGGAACCGCGAGTTTGTATGACCCGCCTCTTGTGCTTTGGCAGAAGAGGCGTTTTATTTTTGAAAATTTTTTGGAGGAATGTATATGTATCTTTATAATTCTCTGTCTCATAAAAAGGAGCTGTTTCAGCCCAATACGCCCAACGAAGTTAAGATGTACACCTGTGGCCCGACGGTTTACCATTTTGCACATATTGGTAATCTTCGCACCTATATTATGGAGGATGTGCTGGAGAAGTCCCTGCGGTATCTTGGCTACAATGTTAAGCGTGTTATGAACATCACCGATGTGGGTCATTTGGCTTCTGATGCCGATACCGGTGAAGACAAAATGCTCAAGGGTGCAAAGCGTGAAAATAAGT
>JAZNZG010000254.1:0-3995 GCA_045594825.1 Faecousia sp.
AGCTTGGATATCCGAAAAATTTCCGGTTCCTCTTAAAATGGTCAATGAAAACCTCACTCGAAAGCCATGTAATTTTCCAAACGATTTCAATATTGAGAGCTATCAAGTTTTTCAAGGCATGCCTTCATTCACTATACGTGATGGTGACATTATACAATTACGCAATAGAAGGCTTCAAGTGCTTCATACTCCCGGACACTCTCCCGGACATTGTTGCTTTTATGTAAAAGAGCGTGGATACTTGTATTCGGGAGATCTGATATATAGCGGATGCCTTGATGCATTCTATCCATCGACGAATCCGATTGACTTTATGCAAACGGTTGATAAAATCAGAAAGCTTAACATACAAAAAATATGTCCTTCGCATTACGAAATCAATATTTCCATCAAAATAGTTGATAGAATTTACAATGCATTTTGCAAAATACACAGCCAAAACAAGCTCCAACAAGGCAACGGTATGTTTGATTTTGGTGATTTTCAAATACACATATAAATTCCAATTTGACAAGCTGATTAGCATGGTTTCAATCTAAAAAGAGAGTTTCACTTCCCGTTTAATAGTTTCATTTTTTTGAGTGAAACCAAATGAAACTATTTGAAACCGTATCATTATTATCAATACACTTCAAATAAAAAGGACATCCTTTCGGATGTCCTTTTTATTTGGTCATCGATACAAGGGACTTGAATAATGTAAATGCAACAGTCCGGTGGACTGTTGCGTGCGAGGGATAGACCGAGCACAACATTAATTTTCTGCAACGCAGAAAATGCAAACAAGTCCCGCCTCGCCCACCAAAACTGCCATACTTTCGTATGCCTGCATTTTGTTCCCCAATAGTGACCTTGTTGGTATGCACACCTTATTTTGGCACATACTATTTTTGGTGATTGTATGATAAACTCCATATGGACAGATGATGTACATCTGCCAAAATTTTCTTCTTTGGAGCATGATCTGAAAACGGATGTGCTGATTATCGGCGGGGGGATCGCGGGGATCCTGTGTGCTCATAAGCTGGCACAACGGGGGATCGATTATGCCCTCATTGAAGCGGACCGGATATGCAACGGTGTGACCCGAAACACCACGGCAAAGATTACCACGCAGCATGGCTGTATCTACAATAAGCTGCTGAAAAGGTACGGTGCGGAGATGGCCAGGGGATACTATGATGCTAATAATTCCGCCCTCCTGGAACTGAGGAAGCTTTGCTTCATAAACGCCTGCGATTATGAAACAAAGGATAATTATATTTTCTCTGCAGACTTGTTCTCTTTGCTGGAAAAGGAAATGAACGCTCTGACAAAGCTGAACATTCCTTTTGATTTTGAAGAAAAAACGGCACTGCCTTTTCCTGTACAGGGGGCGATCCGGTTTCAGGACCAGGCTCAGTTTCACCCTTTGAAACTGCTCTCATCCCTGGCAATGGGACTGAATATTTACGAGAATACGACGGCCCGGCAGTTTGTGGGAAACCGGGTGCTGACAGACCGTGGCACCATTACAGCCTCCAAAATTATTGTTGCGACCCATTTCCCAATCCTGAACAAACACGGTCTTTACTTTATGAAGATGTACCAGCAGCGGTCCTATGTGCTGGCGTTGGATAACGCTCCGCAGCTGGACGGCATGTACCTGGACGCGACGGAGAATGGACTTTCTCTGAAAAATTACGATTCCTTGCTGTTGGTGGGGGGAGGAGGACACCGTACAGGCAAACAGGGTGAGAACTGGAAAAGTGCCGAGGCGTTCCGGAATACCCATTACCCGGAGTCCCGGGAGGTCTGCCGCTGGGCAACACAGGACTGCATGACCCTGGACGGCATTCCCTATATCGGACAGTACAGCAAAGCAACCCCCAATTTATATGTGGCTACCGGCTTCAATAAATGGGGGATGACTTCCTCTGTGGTAGCTGCCAACATCCTGTGCGATATGATACAGGGCAAGCAAAATCCATATGTGGACATTTTTGCTCCCTCCCGCACCAGCTGGCACCCGCAGTTATTTATAAATGTGCTGGAGACCACGATGGGTCTGCTCACACCCACAAAGCCCCGCTGTCCCCATTTGGGCTGTGCGTTAAAATGGAATCCCCGGGAGCGGACTTGGGACTGTCCCTGCCACGGCTCTCGCTTTTCTGAAAAGGGAGAACTTTTGGATAACCCTGCAACAGACCGTATAGACAAGAACTGATACTTGTGTTATAATTTCCAAAAGGATTGAGAAAGCAGAGGAAAGCCTATGCGGTATATTATTGGACAGGTGATCGGCATTGTGGCATCTGTCGTAGCGATCATGATTCCCCTTTACAAAAAGAAATGGCAGATGCTGATTAACAATCTCCTTGCCAATTTACTGCTGGGCTTGAATTTGATCTTTCTGGACGAGATCGGCTCGGGAATCTTCCTGTTTGCCGTTGCGGTGGTGCAGGGCATCATTAATTTGATCCACACACTCCGGGGAGAGGAGGTCAAGCTTCCGGAAAAGCTGATCTTTTTTGTTCTGTTTGTTGGCTTGGGATTTTATGGTTTGGTGACTGCTCCCGGATTTGTTCCGGCCATCAATGGCAAAAATCTTCTGGAGCTGCTGCCCATTATCGGAGCGGTGATGAGCATGTGCTTTGTATTTGCACGGAAGGAGCAGACTGCGAGAAAATTTCTTTTATGCTGCGACGGTGCCTGGGCCACCTATTACGCATTCATTGGCTCCACAGCCATTTTGGGGAATATTGCCAGCATTACCCTCTGTCTGATCGCAATGTTCGCCTACCGTAAAAAGGTATAACGAAACCCCCTTCACTTAATGAAGGGGGTTAGCTTTTTATTACTTACTCAGCTGGCCAAGCATAACGAGCAGACGGGCTTCGTCTTCACGGGTCTGTGCAAACAGCTCCAGGTCATCGCCGGACTCTTCAATGAGACGGCCGATGGCAATGTACTGAGACAGGGAAGACTTCAGATTGAACACGTCACCCTGCTGGGATTTCAGGAAAACATCATTTTCACAGGCGTTAACAGCGGCCATAAAGTTTTGGACATCCTTAATGTTCTTGAGCTTCATAAGCTATTGCTCCTTTTCTGTATTTAAATATCGATTGCGTCAATAATATAGCATTGATTGTAGAAGAATGCAAGTGGTGGATTGGAAAAACTTTATAAAATAGATGGCAAATAACTGTACAATATGCACAACAAACCCCGGCTGATTTGGCCAGCCGGGGTGGTTTATTAAACATTAAACAGGAAGTTGACGATGTCGCCGTCCTTCATCACATATTCTTTGCCTTCCAGTCGGAACTTACCCTGGGACTTGGCGGCAGCCATGGTGCCCAGCTCCTTCAGGTCGTCGAAGGCAACCACCTCAGCACGGATGAAGCCACGCTCAATGTCACTGTGGATCTTGCCGGCGGCCCGGGGAGCCTTGGTGCCTCTTGTGATGGTCCAGGCACGCACTTCATCTTCACCGCCGGTGAGGAAGGAAATATAACCCAGCAGATCGTAGCTGGTATGGATCAGACGGTCAAGACCACGCTGGGTCAGACCCAGCTCTTCCATGAACATGGCAGCGTCCTCGTCGTCCATTTCGGCGATCTCTTCTTCAAACTTGGCAGCAACGGGAAGAACAGCAGCACCCTCTTCGGCGGCTAAAGCAGCCAGTGCCTTGTAGTTGGGATTGTTTTCGTAATCGGCCATGCCGTCCTCGTCCAGGTTGGCAACATAGATCACAGGCTTAATAGTAAGCAGACCGCCGTCCTGGAGAATGTCCTTGTCTGCTTCGGTAAATTCAAAGCTGGAGGCACGCTTGCCGTCGGACAGATGCTCCATAAGTGCCTGGCACATCTCCACCTCACGCTTGGCCTTCTTGTCACCGCCCTTGGCATTCTTGGTAGCCTTGTCCAGACGGCGCCCCACCACTTCCATATCCGCAAGGATCAGCTCCAAAGACAGATACTCTGCATCCCGGACAGCATCGGCAGGCTCGG
>JAZNZG010000255.1:0-12718 GCA_045594825.1 Faecousia sp.
ATCTTCAATCTTCCCGATGTATTTACTATCCGCACAGAGATAGAGTGAATAACTTCCAATTTATTTAACAGTTTTATTCAATATAAAAACCGGCCTATGATCGTAATCATAGGCCGGTCTTAATTTTAATACTTAAATTCCGGAGCGATCTGCTTGATCTTGGGCAGCATGCCAATCTTATCAGGGGTATGGGGAGGAAGCTGCCAAAAGTCGTGGGCACAGTAGGTGTTGCCCTCGATAATAACGGGACCATTCTGTGTGATGGCTACATCCCAACCAACATAACGGATCTGAGGAACCACCTTGGATGCCTCCAGGCACATCTGTACTGCTTCCTTCACGAAGGGGAACTGGTAGCCGGGGAGCTTGATGTGGGTATTGGGATGCTCCTCATAAATGATACCCAGGGTGGTGTCACCGGAATGGGGAGCGTACAGGTACCGACCCGTCTCCAGATCCACAGGAGCAAACATACAGTTATTGTCGATGATACTGCCATTAAGACCGATCTTATGGACGGCATACAGACAATGAGGCTCTCCCTTTGCATCCAGCAGGGTGATGATACGCATGCTGTTGCAGGCGTTATCATACAGCCGGGCAACATCGGGATGGTTCACGATAACATCCTCGATGGTGTAAAAGCCCTTTTCCTTCAGATAGTCATACAGCTTATCAATGCTTTCAAAGTCAGCGATGTTCAGACGCTCACAGCCATGGCCGCAGGTCAGGTCACGCATTTTGCAGAAAATGCGGTCCTTACCTTCCACAAAGGCTGCCACATCCTCTTTGGTGGACTTGGACAGATCCAGGTAGCTTCTGCCGGTATATTCGCCGAAGGTGGCATAGAACTCGTCCTTATTGTCAAAGAAATGACAGTAATCCAGGTCGTTCATAAACATATTCAGTTTCTTGCTGATAAACCGGGTGACAAAAGTCTTTCGCTGGGCAGCATTCAGATCGTAGAAATTGAAGATCTGATAATCATAATAACCGGCACCGTAACGCAGAATACACCATGCCATATCCAACACGATGGCAATCTTGCTCTTACCGGAACGCTCATGGACAACATCCACCGTTTCAAACAGCTTCTTGAAACTGGCGTTCTTAATAACTCTGAATAAATATCCTTTTTCCTTCACGGTTATTTCTCCTTTATTCGTAAACTCTTGGCACACGCTTTGAAATAGAACAGACGATCTCATCCACATTGGCACCGATCAAATCCGCAGTTTTCAGAATGGTCACATCGTCATCCAGCAATGCCACCGTATCACCACGACACACACCGGGAATATCCGTCACATCCACCATGAACTGATCCATACAGACTCTGCCCAAAATAGGAGCACTCTGTCCGTGGATCCGTACACAGCCCAGGTTGGACAGACGGCGGCTGTAACCGTCGGCAAAGCCAACGGGAATGGTAGCAATTTTGGTGGGACGCTTGGTGACATAGGTGCCGCCATAGCCAATCTCCGTTCCCGCAGGAACTTCCTTGACCAAAGCCACAACGGTATACCAGTGCATTACCTGCCGGAAGTCTTCCTTCTCCCACAAGTCATTGTCCACAGGGCAAAGGCCAAAAAGAATGTCACCTGCACGAACTGCATCCAGCTGTGCTTCAGGCCGCAGCAAAATGGCAGGAGAGTTGGAAACATGCTTCAGCGGAATTTTTACACCTGCAGCCTCTATCGCATCGATCATGTGCAGGTACTTGTTCAGCTGGTTTGTAGCAGAAATGCCATCCGGCTCGTCGGCACGGGAGAAATGGGTAAATGCACCGGTGATCTCCAAATGTTCCATTGCAGCGATCTGCAAAATTGCAGGAAGGCTGCTCTCATCTGCAGGAAAGCCGATCCGGCTCATGCCGGTATCCAGTTTAATATGAACAGGCTGGATAACGCCGGCTTGCTCTGCCAGGGCGTTCAGTTTAGAAGCTGTTTCAACAGAAAATATCGTAGGTGTCAAGCCATGCTGCAGCAGCACAGGCAGCTGTGCATCGCAGGTATCACCCAAAATCAAAACAGGCTCCGTACATCCGGCGGCACGAAGCATGGCACCTTCCTCGCAGATGGCTACTGCATAGCGGTTAATGCCGCAGGCTTTCAATGTAGGATAAATCGCAGCAAGGCCATGGCCATAGCCGTCACCCTTCAAGACCGCCATGATCTCACAGTTTTCCTTGAGACGACTGCGAATTTTGCGGATATTGTGTGCCAAGGCATCCAGGCGAACCACCGCTTCTGTGCGTTGTGTCATTGTTCTCAAAATGAACTCCTCCTCCCCTGTTTTGTTCAGGGGCAGTAATCTTTTGACACTATACCACATGTTCCCATGAAAATCAAGTTATGGCAGATTTCATTCTATTGCGTGAAAAACAGGCATCCGGGTTTTCCGGATGCCTGTACTTATTAAACTTTTATGCCGACAAAATCTCAACAAAGGCTTCCTTTACAATGGCAAGGCCCTTGTTCAGCAGTTCATCGTCAATGACCAGCGGCGGCATCATTTTTACCACACAATTGTCACGGCCGGCACGCTCCAAAATCAGCTTGCGGCGGAAGCAGGCAGTGATCACCGCCTTGCTGAAACGGTCACCGCCCAGCTTTTCACAGTCGATGCCCCACATCAGGCCAATGCCACGATAGGAAAGGCGTTCATCCAAAGGAAGGATCTCATTTTTGATAAAGTCTTCCACGATGGCAGCTTTGCGGCGAACCTCCGCTTCAAGGTTATTCTCCAGCATAAATTCCAGTCCGGCTTTACCGGCAACGAATGCCAGCTGGTTGCCGCGGAAGGTACCGTTATGCTCGGCAGGCTGCCAAATATCCAAGTCGGGTCGGATCAGCAGCAGTGCCATGGGCATGCCGATTCCGCCGATGGACTTGGACAGCGTCACCATATCCGGCTGGATCCCGCCACGCTCAAAGGAGAAGAATGTGCCGGTACGGCAGTTGCCGGCCTGAATGTCATCGACAATCAGCAGGATACCGTTATCATCACAGAACTTGCGGCAGGCTTTCAAAAATGCGGGTTCGAACGCATAGATGCCGCCCTCTGCCTGCACCGTTTCCATGATCAGTGCCGCCGGCTTGGCAATACCGGAATGGTCATCATCCAAAAGACGCTGCATATAAGCGATCACATCCAGCTCCGGGAACATATAAGGTGCCGGGATGTGGGTGCAGTTTGCCAAGGGAACACCTGCCGCATCCCGGGCATAGGCTTCCGTCGTCAGAGCCAACGCACCCAGGGACATGCCATGGAAGCAGCCCATGAATGCCCAAATATTGGTACGGCCAGTAACCTTTCTTGCCAGTTTCAATGCTGCTTCCACGGAATTCGTACCGGTAGGGCCGCAGCACATGACCCGGTAGTCCAGGTCTCTGGGCTTTAAAACCTTTTCCTGGAGGGTTTGGAGAAATTCCCGTTTGGCGGGAGTAAACATATCCATACCATGCAGGATGCCGTCAGTTTGCAGGTAGTCAATGACAGCATTGCGGATGTAGTCGTTGTTATGTCCGTAGTTCAGGGCACCTGCACCGCAGAAGAAATCGATATAGCCATTTCCTTCTTCGTCGTACATCATCGCACCCTTGCCTCTGTTGAACACAGCAGGAAAGCTGCGGCAATAGGAGCGGACAGAGGATTCATAGTTTTCAAATGCAGAAATGTTCATAATCATTTACCTTTCAATTATGCTTGTGAAATACCAGCAGCTTGCTGCCGATATAGTTGAGGATCACCACCATGATACTGGCGATCACTTTCATTACAAGGCTGTTCCAGCCACACAGATCCACCGTCAGTGCCAGGAAAGCTGTTTCCAGCAGGCCGGAGCCTATCCGGCAGCCGACAAATTTGCCCAGTTCCGGCAGAACAGCAGCCAAAGACCAATCGTCGCTTTTGAACACGAAAGGTTTGTTTGTCAGGTACGCAAAAGCTACCGCGGCCACCCAGGAAATACAGTTACTGACGGTCGCAGACAGTCCCGCATGGTAGTTGAAAAAGGTGTATGTCAAAAAGCTTACCAGCGTGGTCAAGGCACCAAAAAACAGATACGCCAGTATATCCCGGTATTTTTTGATAAAACTGCGGAGCTTGCCGCCCATATCCACGCCTCCTTTTTTACATGCCCAAATCCTCTCCTACCAGGATAAACTTGATCCTGCCTGCAGGACGGCAGTGACGGGTAATCAATATCTGATTACAGATAGAAGTTTCACACTTGCAGTCTGCACAGGTGGCGGTAACTGTACAGGGATTAGGATGCCCAAACCGCTGCTGATTCATAGGTGCAGCCACCGTTCTTGCACGATGTACAGCATCCTCCAGCGTGTCCACTACTTTATTCATGCCGGCAACGACCAGCACCGTTTTAGGACCGTAAACGATCGCAGCGACCCGGTTGCCCTGACCGTCGATGCTGACCATTTGACCGTCCACGCTCAGTGCGTTTGCACTAACCAAAAACACATCGGAAAGCAGGCAATCACGGGCAGCCTGCTCCCGTTCCTCAGCAGTTATGCAGCTGTCCCGGTCGATGGCACGATAGTTGCCGTTTCTCACTGCGTCTAACAGGCCGATCTGCTGGCAGGTCAGTGTTCCGCCCCAACCCACGCTGGCTCCCTCCGGGATCAGCTCCAGTGCCTTTTGGAGTGCGTCTTCCTTAGTGCTGCAATAATATGCTTCAAAATGTCGGTTCTGCAGGTTCTTCACCAGCAGCTTTCCCCGCTTGTCATAATAAGATTCTCTCGGTGTTGCCATATGCTTCCCTCCAAAATGAATTGAGGCGGACTTTTGTCCGCCTCAACTATATCACAGATTCAGCAGTTTTTCAAGTGCAGCCAGCTTCAGGCAGGTGCAGAACACATCCATTGCCTTTTCCAGTTCCTCAACAGGAGGCAGGCTGGGAGCGATACGGATGTTGCTGTCGTTGGGATCCAAACCATGGGGGTAAGTAGCACCTGCAGGAGTCATCTCAACGCCTGCTTCCTTACACAGGGCAACTGCACGCTTTGCAGTGCCGTGCATGGTGTTGATACTGACAAAGTAGCCGCCCTTGGGATTGTTCCACTGAGCAAACTCACAGGGTGCGATCTCCTTGTCCAGATAATCCAGAACAACCTGGAACTTGGGAGCCATGATCGCAGCATGACGCTTCATGATCTCGATGGTGTGTGCCTTGTTCTTCAGATAACGGACATGGCGGAGCTGGTTGACCTTGTCGTAGCTGATGGTATTGACACCGTACAACTTGGCGAAGTAATCAATATTGGCCTTGGAAGCAGCCATCACAGAGAAACCTGCACCGGCCAAAGTGACCTTAGAGGTGGAAGCAAACTCAAGAACCATGTCGGGGTTGCCGGCAGCTTCACAAATGCTGATGATGTCAGGGAAAGGAATGTACTCGCCAATAAATTCATGGATGCAGTAAGCATTATCCCACATAATGACAAAGTCGGGTGCGGCAGGCTTCAACGCAGCCATACGCTTAATGACCGCATCGGAATAAATAATGCCTTCAGGGTTGGAATATTTGGGAACGCACCAAATACCCTTAACCTGGGGATCGGCCACCAGCTTTTCCACCACATCCATATCGGGACCTTCAGCGGTCATGGGGACGGTGACCAGCTCTGCACCGAAGAATTCCGTAATGCGGAAGTGACGGTCATAGCCAGGGCTGGGACACAGGAATTTTACAACTTCTTCCTTGCACCAGGGACGGGGGCTATGGAGAAGGCCGTGGGTATATGCACGGGAAATAGCATCAAACATCAAGTTCAGGCTGGAGCTGCCGCCTACAAAAGTCTGTTCCACCTTGCAGCCCAGCACTTCTGCCCAATATTCTCTGGCACAGGGAATACCTTTGAGTTCGCCGTAGTTACGAACATCCAGACTGCCATCGAAGCAATCTTCTGCGGAAACGAGAGCTTCCAGAATATCACTGACTGCATCCAGCTGAGCCTTTGCGGGCTTGCCTCTTGCCATGTTCAGCTTCAGGTTCTGCTCCTTGCAAGCCTCAAAATGTGCCTTAACGGATTGATATTGCTGTTCCAGTTCCTGGGGATTTAAAGATGCATACTTTGCCATTTTTAAACCTTCCTTTCACAATTTACAGGATAGATTTACTATACAACGGATTCCGAAAAAAGGCAATAGAATAAACAATTTTTCTTTTATTTTTACCGCCGCATTTTTTCAAAATATACAACTGCAGCCCATTACAAAACTTATTTTTCTACGGATTGTTCTATTGCTTTTTTATTTATAATGAAATAAAATTTATTTATGGCAGTCTGCCGTATTCTCAGAAAGGATGTGCTGTTATGAACAAGTATACGGATGTTCCCGCCATATTCGGCAGTGATGTGTTTAATGAGGCCGCCATGAAGCAGCGGCTGCGTCCTGCTGTCTACGACGCCTGGAAGCAGTGCATCCAAAACGGCAGCCCTTTGGAGCTGGATATTGCAAACGAAATTGCAGAGGGCATGAAGGATTGGGCCATTGAAAAGGGTGCCACCCATTATACCCATTGGTTCCAGCCTATGACCGGCATCACCGCCGAAAAGCATGAGTCCTTTATTGAGCCTTCTGAAGACGGTCATGTGATCATGGCATTTTCCGGAAAAGCGTTGGTGCGTGGTGAGCCGGATGCATCCTCTTTCCCCTCCGGCGGTCTGCGTGCCACCTTTGAGGCAAGAGGCTATACTGCCTGGGATCCCACCGCTTACGCTTTTGTTCGGGAGGGGAGCCTTTATATCCCCACCTGTTTCTTCTCTTATACGGGAGCAGCACTGGATATGAAAACACCCCTGCTCCGCTCTACCGAAGCCGTAGCCCAGGCTGCACTGCGGATCCTTCGGCTGTTTGGTGATACCGATACCAAACAGGTGGTATGCTGTGCAGGTGCAGAGCAGGAATACTTTCTGCTGCCCAGAGATATGTATGCCCTGCGGGAGGACCTGCGGCTCACCGGCCGCACCCTTTTCGGCTCCCCTCCTCCCAAGGGACAGGAACTGGATGACCACTACTACGGCACAATTCGTACCCGTGTAGCCGGCTTCATGCAGGACCTGGACGAACAGCTTTGGCGTTTGGGCATTCCCTCCAAAACAAAGCACAACGAGGCAGCACCCTGCCAGCACGAGTTGGCACCCATCTATACAGATGTGAACAGTGCCTGTGACGATAATCAACTGATTATGCAGGTAATCAAAAAATGTGCCGCGAAGCACAACCTGGTATGCCTGCTCCATGAAAAGCCCTTTGCCGGCGTCAATGGCTCCGGCAAGCATAACAATTGGTCTCTTGCCACAGATTCCGGTAAAAATCTCTTCCGTCCCGGTGAAACACCGCGGCAGAACGCACAGTTTTTGGTGTTCTTGACCGCCTTCCTTAAAGGTGTGGATGAGTATCAGGAGTTCCTGCGTTGCTCAGTGGCCGGTGCAGGCAACGACCACCGTTTGGGTGCCCACGAAGCACCTCCTGCCATCGTTTCCGTCTTCCTTGGTGACGAATTGACTGCGGTGGTGGATTCCATCATCAGTGCCACCAGCTACACCGGTCCCGAAAAGCGTATGATGCGGATCGGTGTGGACAGACTCCCCTCCATCCCCATGGATACTACTGACCGGAACCGCACTTCCCCCCTGGCATTTACCGGTAACAAGTTTGAGTTCCGTATGCTGGGTTCCTCCCAATCCATCGCTGATTCCAATGTGGCACTGAATACCATCATGGCAGACGCTCTGCACAAGCTTGCCGATGAATTGGAAAAGGCAGATAACTTTGATACCGCTTTACAGGAGCTGATCTGCCGCACCTTAAAGAAGCATCAGCGGATCATTTTCAACGGCAACAGCTATTGCGAAGAATGGCAGGAGGAAGCAGCCAGACGCGGTCTCAGCAATCTCCCCACCACAGCCCATGCACTCCCCACCTATGCCAGCCGTAAAAACATTGATCTTGTCACCCGGCATAAGGTGCTGACCGAGGAAGAGCTGCGGGCCCGCAGCGATATCCACATGGACACCTACTGCAAGATCATCAACATTGAAGCCAGGACCAGCATGGATATGGTCCTGCGGCAGATTCTCCCCGCCGCCATGACATACACCGGTTCTCTTTGTGAATGTGCGTGGAAAAAACAGCAGCTGGGGGCTGTTTCCAAAGCAGAGAACGCACTGATCTCCCTGTTATCCGATGCCACCAATTCCCTGTTTGAAAACTGTGACGCCCTCGGCAAGGAATTATCCGCTGTCCCCGAAACCCGGGAGGATGCGGTGGCATATTACCGGAATGTAATTGTAACGCGTATGGCTTCTATTCGGGAATATGCCGATATTCTGGAGAAACACACCGACAAAAAGTACTGGCCCTACCCCACTTACTCCGATCTGCTGTTCTATTAACTGCATCGTTTCCGGCAGGCACACAAACTGTGCCTGCCGGTTCTTATAATTTTATAGAATGTTTAGAATTCCGTCATCGGTAATGGTGGACAAATCCTGTGTTCTATGTTATATTTTAATGTGAGATTTTGTGTTCTGCAGAACTTCCCACTTTAGGAGGCTTATAAAAATGGGTAAGCTAATCGTAATCGAAGGAACTGACGGTTCCGGCAAATCCACACAATTCCGTCTTTTGTCGGATCGTCTGGAAAAAGATAATGTTGCATTCAAGCACATTGTATTCCCCCGGTATGACCAGGAAAGCTCCGCACTGATCCGGATGTACCTGGGTGGATCTTTTGGCAAGAATCCTTCCGATGTCAATGCGTATGCCGCTTCCTCTTTTTACGCGGTGGACCGATACACCTCCTATAAAATGGATTGGGGTAAATGGTATGAAGACGGCGGTGTTGTGTTGTCTGACCGGTATACGACTTCCAATGCTGTTCACCAGGCGTCCAAGGAAGCACCTGAAAAGCAGGCCGATTTTTTGAAGTGGCTGTATGATTTCGAATACGATAAGCTGGGACTTCCCCGCCCCGATCTGACCATTTATTTGGATGTGCCCACCGATTTTACAGAGCGGCTTCTGCGGCATCGGGAGCAGGACACCAACACAAAAGCAGACATCCACGAAAAGGATATGGCATATCTTGCCACCTGCCGTCAAACCGGTCGTATGGCCGCACAGTATTACGGCTGGACGGTGATCCAATGTGTCAAGGACGGTGCCATGCGGACCATTGAGGATATTCACGAGGAAATTTACCGCCATGTTATGAACTGTATGGAGGATTGAGTTATGGTATATATGCTGTTGGGAACCGGATTTGAGGAAACAGAAGCCATCGCCCCTCTGGATCTGCTCCGTCGGGCAGGTGTTAAAGCTTTGACTGTAGGTGTCAATGGAAAGGTAGTCTATGGCAGTCATGGTATTGGTGTTGAAGCCGACATTCTTTTGGAGCAGATGGATCTGACTAACCTGGAAATGATCATTCTTCCCGGTGGTCTGGGCGGCGTGCGTTCTGTTCGGGCAAGCAAAGCCGCTATGGATGCACTTGCCTTTGCATGGCAAAATGATAAATATGTCGCCGCAATTTGTGCCGGTCCCACTGTTTTGGCCGACCTGCACATCACCGACGGCAAGAATACCACCTGCTACCCTGGCTGTGAAAGCGATATGGGCAGTGCCAATGTGGCTGCAAATGCGGCAGCCGTCTGTGACGGCAAGCTGATCACCGGCACTTCTGCCGGCTGTGCCATCCCCTTTGGTCTGGAACTGATTCGGGCACTGAAAGGCGAGGATGCTGCAAAAGTCGTTGCGGATCAGATCGTGATCCGCTGACAGGAGGAAATTATGGATTATGAAAATAAAGACATGCCGGAAAACCAGGACTGGTTAGATGAGGTCCTGGGTTCCGCCGGTCCTGAAAGTGAACTTGGACCGGACGAGCATGCTGTTTATTCGGCAGGATTGATCCATCCCAACGATCTGGAGTTGGAAATGATCCTGGCCGAGCACCGACAGGAAGAACTGGAAACAGAGATCGCCGGTACTGTTGAAGCGGTGATGGAAGAAGATGTACCTGCCACCGGCGAGCGTGAGACCATTGTTGGCTTGGATACTGAGACGCAGTCTTCTATTTCCATCGATGTTTCCCATTTCATTGAGGAAATGCCGGAAGTTACTGCTGAGGAAGAACCCGAAACAGATGCTGATTCTATGGAAGAGGCAGAACCTGTTTCTTTGGATGCAACACAGCTCTTTACCGAGCCTGCCGTATTGGAAGAAGTATCTGTTCCGGAAGAAAAGCCGTCTATTCCGGAGCCAAAGCAGGAGGAACCATCTGTGGTCAAGCAGCGACCCAAGAGAAAGAAGGGTTACGGTCTTTGGGGTATCCCGCATATTTTATCTACTGCTATCTGGCTGGTCATCATTGTAGCCATCGGCGTGTCCCTTGGCCGTGTTCTTTGGCTGTGCTGTGCGGATGTGATGGCCTTTGGCAAGGGTGATAAGGAAGTCGTGGTCACTATTACAGAAAGCGACGATATCGAGACCGTTTCGCAGATGCTGGCTGAAAAAGGATTGATCCGTTACCCCGGTCTTTTCCGTCAATTTGCAGAGCTGACGGGCAAGGCTGAAAATATCAGCAAGGGCACTTTTACTTTAAACTCCCATTTGGATTATAACGCCATGATTAACGGCATGAGCAGCTATGCCACCTCCCGTGAAGAAGTGAGCATCATGTTCCCGGAAGGCTACACCTGTGCACAAATTTTCGCACTGCTGGAAGAAAACAATGTGTGTACCGCAACGGAGCTGGAAGAATATGCCGCAAACGGAGAGCTGGACGAATACTGGTTCCTGGAGGACGTGGAACGGGGCGACAAATACTGTTTGGAAGGCTATCTGTTCCCGGACACCTACACCTTCTACACCAACGACGAACCCGGCCGTGTTTTGGAAAAATTCCTGGACTGCTTTGATGTGCGTTTTACCGACCTGATGCGGGAGCGTCTGGAGCAGATCAATATTGATTACGCCGACTGGCTTGCTGACGAAGGCTACGGTCAGGACTATATTGACACGCACCACATCACACTTCGGGAAGCTGTGATCATCGCCTCCCTGATTGAAAAAGAAAGCTCCGGCGGTGACGAAAATTACACCATTTCCTCGGTGATCTATAACCGGTTGACAGACTCCTCCGAGCCTCATTATCTGAACATCGACGCAGCCCTTATTTACGGCTTGGGCGGAAAGATCGATCCCGTCACCGGTGAGTCTATTCCTCTGACCGAAGAAGACCTGCTCACCGATAACCCCTATAACACATATCTGTACACCGGCCTGACTCCGGGTCCCATCTGCAACCCCGGTCAGGAGTGTCTGAATGCCGCACTCACACCCGATGATACGGATTACTATTACTATGCTCTGAACCCCGAAACCGGCACCCATAAGTTCTTTAAGACTTACAAAGAGCATCAAAAATTCCTGGATAGTTTGGATTAAGATATGAGAAAAATTGAACTTTTAAGCCCTGCGGGGGATATGGAACGGCTGAAAATGTCGGTTCTGTACGGTGCTGATGCGGTATATCTGGCAGGTACGGATTTCGGTATGCGGTCTTTTGCCGGTAATTTCACACCGGAGGAGCTGCCCAAGGCTGTGGAATTTGCCCACAGCCACGGCGTCAAAGTCCATGTAACGGTAAACACCATGCCCCGGAACGATGAGGTGGTAAATCTGCCCGCTTATTTGGAGCAGCTTCAGGATGCAGGTGTCGATGCCTTGATCCTGGCTGATCTGGGTGCCTTCATGCTGGCGGGCAAATACGCCCCCAGGTGTCAGCGGCATATCTCCACACAGCAGTCCATTGCCAATTATGAATGTGCCCAGGCATGGTTTGATTTGGGTGCTCAGCGTGTCGTGCTGGCCAGAGAGCTGAGCCTTCAGGAGGTTGCCGAAATTCGTCAGAAGGTTTCTCCCCAGCTGGAGATCGAGACCTTTGGACATGGTGCCATGTGCGTCAGCTACTCCGGAAGGTGCCTGCTCAGCAACTATATGACCGGCCGCGACTCCAACCGGGGTGCCTGTGCTCAGCCCTGCCGCTATCAGTACACACTGATGGAAGAAAAGCGGCCCGGTGAATACTTCCCCGTCTTTGAGGATGAAAAAGGCACATATATTTTGAATTCCCGGGATATGTGTACCATCGATCACTTGCAGGAGCTTACAGATGCGGGTATCGACTGCATTAAGATCGAAGGTCGTGCAAAATCCGCCTACTATGCCGCCATCGTTACCGGTGCTTACCGGCATTGTATCGATAGCCTGGCAGCCGGATCTTCCATAGACCCTGTTTGGAGAGATGAGGTGGACCATGTTTCCCACCGCGTCTACTCCACAGGCTTTTATTTCGGTCACCCCGGACAGTACACCGAAAATTCCCGGTACATCCGCCAGTGGCAGGTAGCCGCCATTGTAGAGAGCTGCGATGAAAACGGTCTTGCTCTGTGCAGCCTGCGAAACAAGTTCGCCATAGGCGACGAGCTTGAGGCCGTTGGGCCGGATACAAAGCCATTTGCGTTTACCGTCCCTGCAATGACGGATCTGGAGGGAAATCGCCTGGAGGAGCCCAGGACGCCTCAAATGCGGTTTTATCTGCAACTGGATCGGCCTATTCCTGCTTTCTCCATTCTGCGGAAAGCCGTAGACCTGTCTGCAAAATAAGAAAACCACCGATGCAGCT
>JAZNZG010000256.1:0-6455 GCA_045594825.1 Faecousia sp.
CCCTCCTGCCACAGGAACTCACGGTGTCGCAGGAAAGGACGGGAGGTCTTTTCCCAACGCAGAACGCTGCACCACTGGTTATACTTCATAGGAAGATCCCGGTGGGACTGCAGGACATTGGCAAAATGCTCACAGAACAGCGTCTCGGAGGTGGGCCGAATGGCCATCTTCTCCTCCAGCTTGTCGCCGCCGCCCATGGTGACCCATGCACACTCGGGAGCGAAGCCCTCAACATGGTCCTTCTCCTTCTGCAGCAGGCTTTCGGGAATCAGAAGGGGCATATAAACATTTTCAACGCCCTGCTTCTTAAATTCCTTGTCCATGATGTGCTGGATGTTCTCCCAAATCGCATAGCCGTAGGGCCGGTAAATGAATACGCCCTTGACGGAGGAATAGTCAATCAGCTGAGCCTTCTTACACACATCGGTAAACCACTGGCCAAAGTCTACCTCCATATCGGTAATTTCCGTAACTTTCTTATCCTTTGCCATTTCTTTTCATCCTCTCTAAGGTGATAATTCTTTTAGTATTGTAGCACATTTGTCAAGGGTTTGCACGGGTTTTATCGCCTTCTGTGGAGGATGGAATTATTTGCGGAAAAGGCATTGTTTTTTTCGCCGTGATTTGCTATACTTTATCCTGGATAATAATGATAGGTCGGTGATTCCATGAAATCCATTCGTGAGATCTACAAAATCGGCAAGGGTCCCTCCTCTTCCCACACCATGGGTCCGGAACGGGCTGCCGAGCTTTTTAAAAGTCAATATCCCCAGGCGGATGCTTTTAAGGTGATCCTCTACGGTTCCCTTAGCAAGACCGGCGTTGGTCACGGTACGGACCGTGTGCTGCTGGAGGTGCTTGCACCTGCCAAAACGCAGATCGTCTTCTCTAAAGAGGTACTGCCGGACAGCCATCCCAACACTTTGGATCTGTTTGCATACTCAAACTCTCAACAGCTGGGAACGCTGCGGGTGGAGTCCATCGGTGGCGGCGACATACGGGTGCCCGGACAGAATTTGTTGGATACCCCCCATGTGTATCCCGAAAATTCCTTCGCGGAGATCCGGGATTTCTGTAAATGGCGTTACATCGATAAGCTCAGCGACTATGTGGAGCTGAATGAGGGCGAGGATATTTGGGAATATCTCCACGAGGTATGGCAGACCATGAAACGGTCTATCGATGAAGGCCTGTCTGCCACCGGCGTGCTCCCCGGCGGGTTGAATGTAAAAAGGAAAGCCAAGTATCTGTTTGAGCAGGAGCCTTTGGATCACGAGCCCAGCCTGCGGGAATTTCAGCTTTTGGCCGCCTACGCCTTTGCGGTAACGGAGCAGAATGCAAGCAACGGAACCATCGTAACCGCACCTACTTGCGGTGCCTGCGGTGTCCTTCCCGCGGTACTGAAGTACGCTCAGGACCGGAAAGGTTACTCCGACGACGAGATCATCCGGGGTCTGGCTGCTGCCGGTATCATCGGTACACTGACCAAGCAGAATGCATCCATTTCCGGTGCAGAATGCGGCTGCCAGGCAGAGATCGGCACTGCCTGTTCCATGGCCGCCGCTGCTTTGGCTGAACTGTACAAGCAGAATCTGGACCAGGTGGAATATGCCGCCGAGGTAGCTATGGAGCATCATTTGGGTCTGACCTGTGATCCCATCCGGGGGCTGGTTCAGGTCCCCTGCATCGAACGCAACGCCGTTGCCGCCTGCCGTGCCATGAACGCCTGTAATCTGAGCTACTATCTCACTGGTTCCAGAAGCATCAGCTATGACATGGTGTGCCGTGCCATGTATGAAACCGGCATCAACATGTGTCACAGGTACCGTGAAACCAGCGAGGGTGGCCTGGCAAAAATGTACGCAAGAAAGAAATAATAATCACACCCCGCTTTTGTACGGAGCCGTACAAAAGCGGGGTTTTGCTGTTTAGCGGGCAACCCTTACGATTGCGTTGCAGGCCCTCACTCAAGGAGCAACGTTAGCAGCTGCGGTAAATTCTTTTTCCCAAAAAAGACTTTGTCGTTGTTTATGACCAGGCACGGTACACTCATCACATTGTATTGCTTTCTAAGACTTTCAAAATGGCGTATATCATACACATGTGCTGTAATATGGGCGTTTTCCGCTGCGATCCGTTGGGCCGCCACGACCAGATCCGGACACATAATGCAAGACAGTGTGACCAGTATCTTTATATCCATCGTTTCCTTGATGGTTGCGATTTTCTGTTTGATATCTTCATCCAGCACCTGTCCGGGTCCTGCGGCATTATAAAGCCCCAGCACAAAGGAGGTAAACTCATGACCGCCGGGAACACCGTGAAAAGCCAGCCCGGTTTCGGTACCATCTGCTTTGCATATCGTAACACAAGGCAACGCCTGTGAGGATGCATTTTCTTTCGAAACGGTAACTGACAGCTTATTGGAAAGCTCTGCCAATGCCGTGATAAATTGTTCCAATTCTGCCGACACAGGCCGTTCATCCAGGCTCAGCTTCAACAGCAAGGGGTTTTCCATCCGTGCAAACACCGCATCTAACTGCTGCCGCATATCCGCTGTGAACAACGCGTTGGATTCTGCCTTCTTCCGCGTATGATCGTGAATTGTTGGGTCATTCTGCTTTGGGAAAGATGTGTTGGCACGCAAGCCGGTCTTTCGATGGATGAACGCCACATACTTTTCCAATGCTGTTGCCGCCAATGCACCGTCACTGGTGGCTGTGACTACCTGCCGCAGGGACTTGATACACACATCTCCCGCCGCATACACACCCTCAATATTGGTCTTTTGCGATGGGTCGGTGACAATATACCCTTGCTCGTTCAGTTCCACGATGCCCTTGACCACATCCGTGGCAGGGGCATATCCTGCAAACACAAAAACGCCGAACGATTCCTGACTCTCATATTCCGTCACCTCTCCGGTGGCGGTATTTTTATACCGTGCGTAGGTCAATCCGTTTTCACCGGACACTTCCTCCATGACTGTGTTTGTCAGTACGGTGATCTTCTCGTGATTCTTAGCCTGATCGGCAACGGATGCAGCACAGGAAAAGTCGCCCTTGCGGATGAGGATGGTTACATGCTTGGCAAATTTCGTCAGGAATACACTTTCCTCTGCCGCCGCATACCCGCCACCGATGACAAATATCTCTTTATCCGTAAAAAATTCTCCGTCGCAGGTGGCACAGTAGGCAACGCCCCGGCCTTTGTGTTCTTCCTCACCTTTAAATCCCACCGTTCTGGGATGTGCACCGGTTGCCAGCAGGACTCCAAAGCAGCGGTAGTCTCCCTTGCCCGTACGCACCGTTTTGATGTCACCGGAAAGGTCAAAGCCTGTGGCTTCCGCCAACTGAAATTCCGCACCGAAGCTCTCTGCCTGCTGCTGTATGGTTTCCGTCAGTGCATTGCCGCTTGTTTTGGCAATGCCGGGATAGTTGACCACCTCATGGGTAATGGCGATCTGACCGCCAAACTGTTCCTTCTCTAAAACCAGTACCCGGTATTTTGCCCGGGCCAGATACAGGGCAGCGGTCAGCCCCGCAGGGCCACCGCCGACAATGACTACATCATACAGCTTGTCCATCAGAGTTGTCCTACCAGATCCAGGCTGGGCTTCAGGGTCTCGGCACCGGGCTTCCAGTTGGCAGGGCAAACCTGATCGCCGTGGGCATGGACAAACTGGCAAGCCTGTACCTTTCGCAGCAGCTCCTCCGCATTCCGTCCAACATTACCGGCGGTCACCTCATAGCCCACGATCTTGCCCTCAGGGTTGATAATGAAAGTGCCCCGCTCAGCAAGCCCGTCGGCATCAATGAGCACCTCAAAATCCTTGGAGATTGCATGGGTAGGGTCTGCCAGCATGGGATAGTTGATTTTCTTGATTCGCTCGGATGCATCGTGCCATGCCTTGTGGACAAAATGGGTATCAGTAGACACAGAATAAACCTCACAGCCGATAGCCCGAAACTGCTCGTACTTCTCCGCCAGATCCTCCAGCTCCGTGGGACACACAAAGGTAAAGTCCGCCGGATAGAAGAAAAGGACGCTCCATTTTCCAAGGATATCCTCCTTGCTTACAAACTTAAAGTCATTTTCATGATAGGCATAGGTGCGAAAATCGGAAATGTCCTTATTGATCATAGACATACTTACTTCCTCCATAAATCATGTTGATTGCAAAAGGCGTACACCGCCCGGACTTCATCTCCATCGCAAACAGAGAATTTTGCCTTGGGCTTGTCACCCGGCTCAAGGTGTGCATACTGAATACCGTGTTCCGTTTCCAGGCATACCCATTCGATAAAGTGTTCCTCGGTCATAGGATGTTCTACCGAGCCAACGGTTACATGGACGGTATTCCCCTCAACCTCATATACCGGGATATGTTTCTCCCCAGACGCTTCTGTTGTGCCAGGAATCATCTCCTGCATTTTTTCCCCGCAGCAGTAGACCGGAATGCCTCGATCCCGAATCATGGCAATAATATTGCCGCAATGCCTGCAGATATAGAATTTTTGTTTCATATCAAATCTCTCCTTCTAATGAAAGTGTGTCCAAATAATAATCAATAATGCGATACAGTTCTGGACATACTATCCGCAAAAGGAAGTAAAATGATGGAGCACAGCGTTTCCTATAAAAAAGGATTTATTCCATATGCCTTGGCCGCCCTTTTGATTGGTCTTGTAGGTGGCTTTAAATCGGGTCATTCCTGTTGACCGCTACAAGAGGTGGTATTTTACTGTTGTTCACAGAGGCTGCGTCTGTATTTCTAATGATGGCAAAGATCCTGATAGCACCGGGCATCGCTGCAGTCTTGTTTCTGCCAAAACGAAAAGCTACAAAGGAGAATTAGCATGCGTTTAAAAGATAAAGTTATTCTGGTAACAGCCTCCACTCGGGGAATCGGTCTTGCCATTGTGAAAAAATGTGCTCAGGAGGGTGCCCGCGTCTATATGGCAGCACGGAATTTAGACCGGGCACAAGAAATCGCAAATACTTTGGATGGCGTAAAATGTGTGTACAACGATGCGACACAGCCGGATACCTTTACTTCCATGGTGGAGGATGTTGTCAAAGATGCCGGCCGTATCGATGTACTGGTCAATAATTTTGGAACCTCCAACCCTGGGAAGGATTTGGATTTTGCCAATACGGATTCCAAAAGCTTTATGGACACAGTGAATTTAAATCTGCGAAGCGTTTTTATTGCAAGCCAGGCTGTGGCCAGGCATATGGCAAAGCACGGCGGCAGCATCATCAACATCTCATCTGTGGGCGGCCAGGTGCCGGACATTTCTCAAGTCGCCTATGGCACCAGCAAAGCCGCCATCAACTATCTGACCAAGCTGATCGCCGTACAGGAAGCCAAGCACCGGATCCGGTGCAACGCGATTCTTCCCGGTATGACCGCTACGGAAGCAGTGGAAGAGCATCTGTCTGATGAATTCCGGAATCTGTTTATGCGGCACATTCCATTGGGCCGTATGGGACAGCCGGAGGAAATCGCGGAAGCCGTGTGCTATTTCGCCAGCGATGCTTCCGCCTATACCACGGGACAAATCCTCACCATTTCCGGAGGGTTTGGACTTGGTACGCCTGTCTATGGCGATTTCGTGAAAAAGGAGATCCGTCGTTAAACATCCCTCAATCAAACTGCAACTGTTGGAATCTTTTCGGCACATACCGGAAAAAGTGAGATTGCTCAAATTAATACAGTGGAGCCTGTCATTGCACCCCGCCTTTATATAAGGCGGGGTGTTTTACAGCTCAATGTTTTTGTTCTGTATCGCTGGCGGGTCTATATATAAATTTTCAACGCAAATGCACCATGTAGTTATTGAACATTTTAATTTTATATGGTAGAATTAGGCGGGAATTAAATATAATGGTGTAGAATTGGTGTAAATTATACTATGCCGTCATTAAAAAGTATTGTAAATAAAGGAGTTTTAAGATAAATGAAATTAGGTATCGTGGGACTGCCCAACGTTGGCAAGTCCACCCTGTTTAATGCACTGACCGGCTCCAAGGTGGAGACCGGCATCTACTCCAATGCTGCCGCACGACCCAACATGGGTCAGGCCAAGGTGCCCGACACCCGCCTGGACTGGCTGACGGATTATTATCATCCCAAAAAGACTACCCCCGCAACCATCGACTTTGTGGATGTTGTGGGTATCAAAAAAGGCAGTGGTCGTGGCAATGCATACCTGCAGACCATCCGCATCGTGGACGCCTTGGTACACATCGTTCGCTGCTTTGAAAACGAGGATATTTTTACCGAGCCTGCCGACGCTGTCCGTGACGCAGAATCTTTGTCCATTGAACTGATCCTGGCGGATATGGAAGTTGTGGAGCGTCGTTTGGATAAGGCCACCAAGAACGCCAAGGGCGGTGACAAGAAGGCCAAGCGTGAGGTAGAAATGTGCCAGGCGCTGCTGGACCATCTG